>CAIWHS010000018.1 GCA_903912515.1 uncultured Planctomycetaceae bacterium | reverse complement strand
AGGCTGAAAAGGGCCTCGACCGGGAACTTATTTTTTCCAGCATCGAAAAGGCTATCCAGCACGCCCTGCTCAAAAAGTGGGAGTCCGACCGCAAAGCCGAACAACAGCGTGATCAGGAGCGCCGTATGCGCGGTCAAAAGACCGTCATGCCCACCTCCAAACCCAATTCAGAATTGGCCGAAGGCGAACTACCCAGCGAAGAACTCGATCTGTTCATCCCGCCCATCGAAGTGTCCATCAGCCGTGAAAACGGCGAAATCGTGGCCGTTCTGAATCACAAAACCGTCGAAACCGGCGAATTGGGCCGTATTGCCGCCCAAAGCGCCAAGCAGCTGATTATCCAAAATTTCCGCCAGGCCGAGTCGGAAGAGCTGTACCAAAAATTCGCCAGCCGCCGCGGCGACCTCGTTCTAGGCGTCATCAAGCGCATCGACCGCCGTCGCGAAAACGACCGCGGCGTTGCCACCGTCCAACTCGACAACGAGAAAAACTTGGAGGCAATCCTGCCCCCTTCCGAACAAATCCGCGGCGAAACGCACAACCCCAACGACCGTATTAAAGCCGTCATCCTCGATGTGAAACGCGAAAGCAACCGCGTCAAAATCGTCCTCTCCCGCACCCACCCCGATTTGGTTCGCCGCCTCTTTGAGGAAGAAATCCCCGAAGTTGCCGACCATGTCATCGAAATCCGCGCCGTTTCTCGCGAAGCAGGTAATCGCGCCAAGGTCGCCGTCTCATCCTCCGATATGAAGGTCGATTGCGTCGGTGCCTGCGTCGGCGTGCGCGGCAGCCGTATCAAAAACATCGTCGAAGAATTGCACGGTGAACGCATCGACATCGTTCGCTGGAACGATTCGTTGCAGGTCCTCATTCGCTATGCCCTGCAACCTGCCCAAATACTCGATGTCCACTGCTACCCACGCCTCGGCCGGGCCATTGTTTTGGTCGATGACGAAAATCTCTCCCTGGCCATCGGCAAAAAGGGCCAAAATGTCCGCCTTGCTACCAAATTGGTAGGTTGGGACATTGAAATCATGACCGACGAGGAACTGCAAAAGTCCCTCAACAAGGCGGAACTCTGGTTCCGCCAAATCCCCGGCATCACCGACGAACTCATCGAAGCTTTCATCACTGAAGGCTGCTTCTCCTACGAGGACATCACCGTCCTCAAGGCTGAAGATATTGCCACACTCTCGGGCAATGTACTCACCGAGGAAGAGGCAGACGATATACTCGAATATGCCGAGCAATACGCCGAAATGATGGAAACTGCCACCGCTGAGGAGGAAGAGCAAGAAGCTCAAGCTGCCGAAGAAGCCCAAGCTGCCGCCTCCGAGGACATGGATTCCCTGTTCGAAGGCAGCGACGAAGAGGCCGCTCCTGCAGAAAACCCTGCGGAAGAACCTTCCAGCGACACAAAAACAACCCTCGACGACCTGCTAGGCAGCGACGAACCTCCCCAGGGCCACGAACCCGGGCACGATCCGGAAAACCGGTCCTAACCCATGAACAGGGTGGGAATTTGCGGGCCTGTTTGCCTGCAAAATGATAAAAACTGTTTGACTAGGGCCCACTTGGCCCTTCTCAAGTGGCTTCGGGGCTTTAGAATACATGTCTTGGGTACCCAAGGGGTTCCAAGGGATCCACCGCGCGTGAGGGGCTCAGCTTGCAGAAGGAAAAGGTTAGGCTATACCTGATAGCCCGTGAAATTGATGTGGACAGCAAGGATCTAGTCGATCTTTGTAAATCCCAAGGCTGGGATGTTAAAAACCAGCTCAGCAGCATCGAGCCTGAACAGCGCGATATTCTGGTCCAAATGATCAAAGCCGGTGGAAGCCGCGCCGCTGCGGCACCTCCCGCAGCGCCTGTGCGCCCAGCAATCCCCACTCCGCCGCGCCCAGTTCGCCCACTCATCACTCCTAAACCGCCAGCTCCGCCCAAGGTGGAACCAGAGCCAGTTCAAAAAGCACCCGCTGCTCCTGAACCAGCCCCTGCCGCTCCTGAACCGGCCCCTGCCGCTCCTGAGCCAAAACCTGCCCCCATAGTCCCAGCTGAGCCTGCGGCCCCTAAAGCTGTATCCGAGCCCAAAGCGCCTGTGGTTGCGCCAGCCACCCCCGCTGCCAGACCTACCATTCCAGCCATCAACCGCCCGCTGCCCAACTTGGGCTCCCCGCGGCCATCCATGCCAAACTTGGGCGGCCCAAGGCCCAACCCAGCCATGCGACCGCCCACTCCGGGTGTTCCGCCTCCGCCCAAACCGCCTTCGGCGGGTTCCATTGCCACCCCATCGGCAGCACCTACCCCTCGTCCAAGTGGTTTGCCTAGGCCCCAAGGCAGCCTGCCCTCGCGTCCTGCTGGCGACTTCGCCCCAACCCCTAGGCCCGGTGGCGCACCGCCTCGCCCTGCTGGCGATTTCACCCCTAGGCCTGGTGGCCCCATCCCTCGCCCTGCTGGCGATTTTTCACCCCGTCCGCCAACACCACTATCTCCAGCCCGTGGCGATGCCGGGTCCGGGGCTGCACCAGATCAGCAAGGCCCAGCTTCGGGTGCCCCAAGGCCCGGCTCTCCCTCCCAATTGGGTGGCAACCCGCAAAGACTCAGAAATTTAGACTCCAACCGACCGTCGTCCGGTGCTCCAGGTGGCGCTCAAGGCGCTCCCGGTGGCGAACGACGCCAGCCCCGCATCATGACTCGCCCCGGAATGATCCGGGTCCAACCGCCAGCACCTCTCAAACAACATGGGGTCGAAGCACCCGCCCAACGGGCTCAACCTTCTCAGGCTCCAACCCCGACCGGACCACGTAAACTGGCCGAAATCCCCAAAGATTTCGTACCGGGCCAAGGCCGTATCGAAGATCTTACTAGGTCCATTCAAGCTGACAAACTCCGCGTCGATGCACCCCCCACCCCCGTCGATGAGGAGGACGAGGAGGGCAAGGCCGCCAAGAAGCCCGGTTCCGTCGCCGGACGGGCTGATCGCCATCGTGAACGCGTCGACCGCCAGGCTCGCCGTGTCGACACCGGCCATAAAGTTCGTCTCGATCGCATCGATGACGAAGACGGCCCTCGCCGCCGCTCCGGCCGCAAACCACAGCGCCTGAAAGGCCCTCAGCCCCGCAAGGGCAAGGTGCCTATCACCCTTCCCATCACCGTGCGCTCCCTGTCTGAAGCTATCGGCATGAAAACCGGCGAATTGCTGATGAAGCTGATGGGTCAAGGCATCATGGGCCTGAACATCAACAGCACCGTCGAAACCGATCTCGCCCTTCTGATGGCCCTCGAACTCGGTATCGAGCTCGAAGTGAAGGCCAAGGAAAGCCGAGAAGACGAACTGCTCCGTCATTTCGCCATCGAAGACACCGACGAGCAGCTCAAGCCACGCGCTCCCATTGTCACCATCATGGGCCATGTGGATCACGGTAAAACTTCGCTCCTCGACAAAATTCGCAAGAGCAATGTGGTTTCCACCGAGGCAGGTGGCATCACTCAGGTTCTCCGTGCCTGGCGTGTGATGCACAACGACAAACCCATTACATTCCTCGATACCCCCGGTCACGAGGCATTCACCAAAATGCGCGCCCGTGGCGCCAATGTCACCGATATCGCCGTGATTGTTTGCGCCGCCGATGATGGTGTCATGCCCCAAACCGAGGAGGCAATCAGCCACGCCAAGGCTGCAGGCGTGAAGATCGTCGTTGCCATCAACAAGTGTGACTTGCCCGGCGCCAACATCCAAAAGGCCCGCCAGCAGCTCTACGGTCTCGAACTCGTCCCCGACAATATGGGCGGTGATGTTCCGTTCGTTGAAACCTCTGCCGCCACAGGTAAAGGGATCGACGAACTGCTCGAAACTCTCAGCATTGTCGCCGAGCTCGAAAACTTCCGCGCCAACCCCGACAAACCCGCCAGCGGCGTCTGCCTCGAGGCACACATCAGCGAGGGTCAGGGCGTTACCGCCACCATGCTCATCGAGTCCGGCACCCTGAAAAAAGGCGATGTCGTACTCTGCGGCACCTCCTATGGCCGCGTTCGTATGCTGTACGACGATCAGGGCAAGCAGCTCGACAACGCTGGCCCCACAGTTCCTGTGCGTCTCATGGGCCTCGACAGCGTTCCAAATGCCGATGACCCGTTCTTGGTGGTTCCCGAACTCACCGTTGCGCGCGAAATCGCTGAAAGTCGCAAGGCCGACACGCAAGAAGAGGCTGCTATCCGCCGCCCAACCCTCAACTTCAATGTTCCCGGCCAAGATGCCGTCATGGAGTTGAAGGTCATCCTGAAGGCTGACTTCCGCGGCTCACTCGAAGCTATCCGCAAAGAACTGGAGAAGTTGGAGCATGATGAAGTGAAAGTGCGGGTTCTGCATGCCGCCGTTGGTGGCATTACCGAATCCGATGTCACTTTGGCCCTGACCAGTCCGCAAGATACCCTGATACTGGGTTTTAACGCCGTCCCAGATAGTCGAGCCAGTGCGCTCGCCGAAGAAAAGGGCGTCTCGATTCGCGAGTACAACATCATTTACAAACTCACGGAGGATCTCCGGGCAGCCCTCGAAGGCCGCCTGAAGCCCCGCGAGGAAGTTGTGCACCTTGGCCGCGCCATGGTGCGGGAAGTGTTCAAGATCACCAGGGTTGGTGCTATCGCCGGTTGCTTCGTCACCCAAGGGGTTATTGAACGCAACGCGAAGGTCCGACTCATCCGCCGCGGCGTGGTGGT
>CAIWHS010000017.1 GCA_903912515.1 uncultured Planctomycetaceae bacterium | reverse complement strand
TCCGTTTAGCGAGGATCCACAACCGGGGGGATCTGGTTCCTCATCTATTCCAATCGACCCAACTCGGGGGGAGTTCCGGGTTCCTCGGGGGAAGAAGCACCGGAAGGTCATCTGGAACGGAGAGTGTAAAAGCACCTGGCGTGCCAATATCTAAAAATTGATCCGATTTTTACATAAGTCAAATAATTATAATAACTTATGGAATTATTAAACCCGTTTGGCCATTTCTTCCAAGCCTGTGGCGAACCGGTAAATTTTTCACATTGAAACTTTTACACGCGAAAAACCAACCCCAACTTCTTTCCACCCGGCCTCCCTATGTAAAAAATTCACTTCCAGCCCGTAGGCATGCTGTGTCTGCCCCATTTTCTCCCCTCATTTAAAGCGTTCTTTAAATCGGTAAAATTAATTGGGTAAAAATGAATGGTTCTGTCCCAAAGCCAACCAAACCCTCTACCCTCACGGACAACCCATCCCATGCCCGCCGATAATTTGAATCTGATTCAGCGTCTCAATGCTGAGCTAGCCAAAATCCCGCTCGTCGATTCCCACTCCCATGTGCCCGGGCCCGACCCGGTTTCCCGCACGCTCGACGACATTTTGGGTTACCACTACTACACCGAGCTGGCCCATTCCACCGGCATGTCTAAAGACTGCTTAGCCAAAGACCATGACCCCGCCGCCCGTTGCCGCGAAATTCTCTCCCACCTGCCAAAACTCAAAAACACCGCCCAATACAGGTGGTTCACGCACATTTGTCGCGATTTTCTGGGTTTCCAGGGTGGCCACCCCAATGAAACCCACGCCGAGCAACTCTGGCACGAGGCCCGGACCGTATTCTCGCGGCCAGACTGGGAACAAACCGTCTGGAAAAAGACCAACCTGGCCTGCGTCTTTTTGACCAACGACTTCGATGACGCCCTCGAGGGGTTCGACACCACCCGCTACATCCCCTGCCTGCGAACCGATGACCTGGTTTTCCACCTGCACGACCCTGCCGTGCGCAACCGCCTGGAAAAGGCCACGGCTATCGCCCCCACCAATGCCGCCAAAACCCGTCAGGCTATCGACAAGCTATTTGTCCACTTCAAGGCCAAGGGTGCCCGCGCTTGCGCCATCTCACTGCCTCCCAGCTTCACCCCGGCCCCGGTTTCAGACGCCGCAATTGACAGGGCCCTGCAGAACCCCACTCCAGGCTCCACTGAGCTTGCACAGGGCATTTTCTGGATTCTGGCCGAACATTGTCGCGACCATCATTTGCCCTTTGATTTGATGATCGGCGTCAACCGAAAAGTGTATGCAGGCGGTGTTTTCCAAGGTCAGGACCTGTTCGACAGACGCACCAGCCTGGTGCAGTATGCGGCCCTTTTCAACGCCTTCCCCTCCGTCACGTTCCCGGTGTCGGTGCTGGACGGGGCGCAAAATCAGGAACTGGCCAGCCACGCCTGGATATTCCCGAATGTCATCGCCCATGGGCATTGGTGGTATGCGAATGTGCCCTCGATCATCGAGCGCGACCTGCGCGACCGCCTCAATGCGGTGCCGGCAGTGAAACTGATCGGCTATTACTCCGATGCCTACAAACTCGAATTCATCCTGCCCAAATGCTCCATGTTCCGGGGCCTTTTAAGCCGCATCTTGGCTAATGATTTTGTTGCCCCCGGCACCCTAACCGAGGAGGAAGCAGTGGGGGTGGCCGGGCAGCTGCTGGAAGGTAATTCGCGGCGGATTTTCCGGCTGCCAGCAACCGGGCCGGGCCCTGCCTGAACAGTCCCAGTTTTCCCCTAGCAAAAAACCCTGTTTTTCCCGGGTAAATCGCAACAAAAAGAAGCTTGGAAATAACCCGCAAAAATACGGGCCAAAACCGGATTTTTCCGTAAAATAATCGAATGGCATAAATAGGGGTCCGGAAGCCGGCCAAACCAGGCGCGGCACCCCTCCGGCCCCACACGAACCGCGGCCTAGTCCACGGTTCCGCCCGACAGCGAGGAAAGTAGCCTTGGCAAAGTCCACCCCACCAACCGGCGACTCAGAAGAAGCCTTGGTCCCCCAGCCCCTCGACATCGCCGACGAATTGCGCGACAGCTACCTCACCTACGCCATGAGCGTCATCGTGAGCCGCGCCCTGCCCGATGCCCGCGACGGCCTCAAGCCCTCCCAGCGCCGCATCCTCGTGGCCATGAACGACCTCAATCTGGGCCCCTCCAGCTCCACCAGTAAGTGCGCCGGTATCGTCGGCGAGACCATGAAGCGCTACCACCCGCACGGTGAGGCGGTCATATACCCCACCCTGGTCCGCATGGCCCAAGACTGGAACATGCGCCACCGGCTTATTCATAGCCAAGGCAACTTCGGCTCCATCGCCGGCCTTCCCCCAGCCGCCATGCGTTACACCGAGGCCAGGCTCACCCCTATCTCGGCTCTCATGCTGGAAGATCTCGAGAGCGAGACGGTTGACTTCATCGATAATTACGATGGCAAATACCGCGAGCCATTAGTCCTGCCTTCCCGCTTCCCCAACCTGCTGGTTAACGGCTCCGATGGCATCGCCGTGGGCATGGCCACCGAAATCCCACCGCACAACCTCCGCGAGGTTTGCGATGCCGCCATTCTACTTATCGATGAACCCGATGCCTCCATTCTCCGCATCCTTGAGGTCCTGCCAGGGCCCGATTTCCCCACAGGCGGCCTCATCTGCGGCCGACAAGGAATCCTTGAAGGCTATTCCACCGGACGCGGCCGAGTCACCCTGCGTGCTCGGGCCCATGTGCACCAAGAGGGACGCCAACAACAGATCATCATCACCGAGGTCCCCTACCAGCAAACCCGCAACCGCCTCGCAGAGAACATCGGCGAACTCGTCAAAAACGAGCGCGTCAAAGGCATTTCTTCCATCCGCGACGAATCCAGCCAGCGTACCGGGGAGCCGGTTCGTCTGGTGATCGATATCAAACGCGACGCCGACCCCCATTTCATCCTCAACCAGCTGTACCAATTCTCCCCACTGGAACGCACCGCCTCCATCATTCTTTTGGCTCTCATCGACGGCCGTCCCCGCCTGTTAACCATCAAAGACCTCATCGAGTGCTTCCTCAAGCACCGAATCGAGGTGATCAGCCGACGCACCCAGTACCTGCTCAAAAAAGCCAAAGAACGCTGCCATGTGCTCGAAGGCCAGCTAATCGCCATCAGCTCGCTCGACGAGGTGATCGCCATCTGCCGATCTTCCCCCAACCGCCAAGAGGCGAAGGCCCGCCTGACCAGCATGGCCGTCTCGGCAGCCGTGCTGGGCCGCGCCTTGGGCGACGACGGCTTCCAGGCTCTGCAGCGCGAGTTGGGCGCCTTGCCCGAATACCGCATGACAGAAGGCCAGGCCGATGCGGTCGTGCGCCTGCAACTGGGCCAATTGGCCGCTCTCGAACGCGACGAAATCTTGCGCGAGTTCCAAGGGCTGCGTGGCGACATCACCGGCTATGAGGCCCTCCTGTCCGACAACAAAAACATCCTCGCACTGGTGCGCGAAGACCTGGCCAACATCCGCGACCGCCACGGCGACAAACGGCGCACCGAAATCACCGGCGAAGAGGCCCGCCTCAACCGCGAGGACCTCATCGAGGAACAGCAAATGGCTGTCACCCTCAGCCATCAGGGTTACATCAAACGCATGGCGGTCGATACCTTCCGCGCCCAGAATCGCGGTGGCCGCGGCGTCTCCGGCGGCACCACCCGCGAGGAAGACTTCATCGAGCATTTCTTCTCCGCCAGCACCCACGCCTACCTGCTCTGCTTCACCAACCGCGGCCAAGTCTATTGGCTGAAGGTGTACGATATTCCTGAAGGCTCACGCACCGCACAGGGCCGTTCCATCGCCAATGTGCTCTCCCTGCGCGAAGGCGAAAAGATCCAGTCGCTGTTCGCTGTGCGCGATTTCGCTCAACTAAAAGACCACAGCCTCATCATCGCCACCAAAAACGGCGTGGTCAAAAAGACACCTCTCGAAGAATACAGCCGCCCCCGCGCCAACGGCATTATCGCCGTCAATCTGCGCGACGAGGATGCCCTCATCGGGGTGGTTCTGGTCAAGGAAGGTGACGAGGTCATGTTGGCCACCAAGGCTGGCATGACACTCCGCTTCAGCGAGGCCGACGCCCGCGATATGGGCCGAAACTCCACTGGGGTGCGCGGCATCAAGCTCATGCCAAGCGACGAGGTCATCAGCCTGGTGGTGACCGACCCCAACGGCCAGTTGCTCACCGTCTGCCAAAACGGCTACGGCAAACGCACTCCATTCGGAGCCAATGCGGCAGCCGGCGAATTGCCACCAGAAACCGAAGAGGGCGACGAGACACCCGCGCCCGTGGCCGAATCTGAAGAGGTTGAAGGCGAAGAAGCAGTACCCGCATCTGCCATGCGGTACCGCCTGCAACGCCGTGGTGGCAAGGGTGTCCGCGATATCAAGACCGAAGGGCGCAACGGCCCTGTCATCGCAGTGGTTGCGGTGCGCGATACGGTCGATGTGGTGCTGGTCACCAAAAGTGGCATGTTCAACCGCAGCCATGCCGACCAAATCCGCCAGTGTGGTCGTAACACCAAGGGCGTTCGTCTGATCAACCTGAAGTCAGAAGACCAAGTGGTCAGCATTGCGGTCGTCGAGCGCGACACCACCCCGCCCGAAGACGATGTGGCAACTGCTCCCGAAAACCCCACCACCCCACCAGCCGCTGAGGCCTGATCCATGAAAGTTCTAGTAACCGGCGGCTACGGCTTCCTGGGGGCGTGGATCGCCCGCGACCTGATCGACCGCGGCCACGAACCGGTACTGTTCGATTTGGCCAGTACACCGCGCCGGCTCGAAATGGTGCTCTCAGCCCAAGAGATTACCTCGCTGCCTTTTGCCCAGGGCGATGTGGCCGATAGTGACCGCGTTCTTGCTGCATGCAAAGAACACGGCATTGGCGGCATCATCCATCTGGCTGGCCTGCAGGTGCCAACCTGCCGGGCCAAACCGCTGGAAGGGGCCCGCGTGAATGTGCTTGGCACGCTGGCTGTGCTGGAAGCCGCCCGCCAATTGCCCGAACCCCGACCCCGCGTGGTGCTGGCCTCCAGCGCGGCAGTGTTTGGCCCACCTTCGATGTACCCTTCAGGCCCTCTGGCAGACCAAGTGCCACTCCGCCCCGGCACCCACTACGGCTGGTTCAAAATCTGCAACGAGGGCAACGCCCGCGTTTATTCTCAGGAACACAAGCTCGAAACCGTCGCACTCCGCCCATGGACTGTCTACGGCCCCGGCCGCGATGTCGGCATGACCAGCGAGCCAACCCGCGCTGTGAAATGCCTCGCCTTGGGCCGGCCCTACAAAATCACCTATGGCGGCATTCAAGATCTCCAGTTCGTCGGCGATATCGCCCGCGCCTTTGTGCAATGCCTCACCGGCCCCTACAAGGGCCCCGAGGCCTACAACCTGCGCGGGGCAGTTGTAGACATTCAGGAATTCCACCGGGCCCTCTGCGCGGTGGAACCAACCGCCAAAGAACTGATTTCCGTTGGCGAAAGCCAACTGCAGATTGCCCCAAACCTCGACGATTCTCTACTCCAAGCACACTATGGCCCGCTGCCGCCCACCCCGCTGGAGCAAGGCTTGCGCAAAACCCTGACCATGTTCCGCGACCAACTGGCCGCCGGCACTCTCGATGTGGCCGATTTGGGCTAGCCTGTTTGCCCTACCTGGCCCGGTTCCATCAGAGGTGTGTTGGCAATTCCTTGCCTACCCCGCTATTCTCTGCAATTGCACGGGCTTGTCGATATCCAGCCGTTTTTCCAAAAACGGTTACTAAAGGGCCACTCTGGCAAGTGAAAAGTCACCGCTTCCTCCCTGAGCGGCTGTGTTTCTCAACCCAACCTCAATCCGCCAGGCTCCAAGTAAATCCTTGAGGCCGC
>CAIWHS010000016.1 GCA_903912515.1 uncultured Planctomycetaceae bacterium | reverse complement strand
AGTTTGGCCAGGAAGACATGGTTCAGGTCGGCGTAGGTGTAGGGAGGATTGAAGCCGCCCACATAAGCGTTGGGAGCCGTGGAATTGGTTCGAGCTCCCAAACGTTCAGGATCACGAATTATTTCTGGGACCAATTGGCCTGAATTGGGAGAATAAAAAGTAGAGAAATTAATCAGGTAATTTGCAGGTTGGTCAGTTCCATTGATCGAAACAGAGGTTGATAAACGACCAGTTCCTCGAAACGGGCGGTCATTCAAACCCAAGGAATGGGTTTGGGTTTGGTATGTAGTAGGAGGATCTGGCAATTTGGATTGGCTTGCCTGAGGATCACCTCCATACCGGTAGCCATACATGTCTCGGGAGAGGCTGTGGCCGCGCAGGCCGGACCTTTGGCCGGAATCATCATCTTCGACATCGAAGACCAACTGTCCGAAGGCGGTTTGCATGAGCTCGCCTGCGGACCAATCGGCAGGATTTAGCTGGAATGCGGTCTTTTCACCCTCCATGTTGATGCGGGCGGTGGCTTCCGAGGCATCGGAATAGAGAACGAAGGTGATGCCGAGCACGGTGAGGAGTGTGATCATGGCCAAAACGACCAGAAGAATCACGCCCTTTCTTTTTATTCCGGGTGTTTTGCTTATCAGGCGCATGGCTAGTTTCCTCGTTCAGGGGCACATTGGAAGTGCCGGAGAGGTGATGAATCAGAGCGGCTCAACCACAGTTGCCTGCCAGGTGGTTTTGCTGGGGCTCAATGCATTATTCGTGTCGAAGAGGCGGATAGTGACACGAATAGCAACCAAACGCCGCGGTACGGGGGGGGCTCCCAACTGATTTGGGAGCAAGGGCATTGGAACAACACCTGGGCTGTTGGGTATGTTCCAACCAGAAAAATCGGCGGTTATTCCCTGAGACGGATTCGGGCCTCGGTTACACCAAGTGTCGAAAACTGCTGCACCATTGGCTGCGGCAGGTAAATTAAGCGCGTTTGCTAGCGGCATAAATTTGGTGCTGCCTTCAGGGCACACCTCAACGCTAAAGCTTAAGACATTGTCAGCTATCAGTGCTTGTTGCCCAGATAGGGCTGCACTTTTAATATCAAAGCAAGGATTTTTCCAATTCGCAACTGGCGAAGGGTTTGTTGGTGAACCATTTTGAGCGTGGAAATTGGCAATTCCACGCCGCATGGGGACATCCACATTAGGCTTTTGCTGGCTGTTGTCGCCATTTAATTGAAGCGGGGGATTTAAGTTGGATAAAGATGTAGGAACAACACTGATTCGATCGGCTAAAACCGTGCCTAGGTTATCAAGGCTGGTGGTTGATGCCCCGGAAGTTAGCTCTTGGGGCAGCATGAGCCATGAGCGGCGATAAAGCTTGTAAATCTTAACACTCTGTGGATTTCCATTGAGGTCTGGCAGTTCGTCCTGAAGCAAAAACTCTTGATAATCGGTAGTTGGGCCCAAGAACCAAGCAATTTCTGCATCTGGACTTTGATATGTGTCTGGAGATTCTTCGTAGCGTGTGTCACCTGAAGCCAAAAATTGAGATTTCCAATTTTTAAAAATGTCGAAATTAAGGTTTGGAGTATTTGCCAAAGAGACAGAATGGTAGCCGCGTGGGTCTTTACCGCCTAAAAACGAGGTGAATGCTAGGACTTGGCTTTGCGGCTGGTTCGGAGAAATTCGCGGATCTGGAAAAGTAAATAGGGTTTCGGACCCGGAGAGGTTTGTCACTTGGTGCGGCAAGTTAGTTTGTTCCAAACGAAAATAACCAACCTGTGGCGGGCCATCTGACCAGAAATCGCTATCGGAGAGTTTGCGGTTTGCTTCGAAATGGTTAGAACGCAAATCAGCCCTGATTGTTTGT
>CAIWHS010000015.1 GCA_903912515.1 uncultured Planctomycetaceae bacterium | reverse complement strand
TGCACCCAGTAGGATTCGAACCTACAACCTTCGGTTCCGTAGACCGATGCTCTATCCAATTGAGCTATGGGTGCGACACATTGAAATTACGGCCAAAACGCCCCATTGTCAAGTAGCTCAGACTTAAGTGAAAACGGACAGTTGTTCAAGATTTCCGGCTTTTCTGGTCGGATGGTGCCAAAAAAGAAGAGATTGGCCGTTTCGACGATCAAACCGGCCCCGCTCTATGAACCTGGCAATTAAAACAGCCACATCCGTTTGCCATTTTTCAGCCAAGGGGAATGATTGGTCAAGACCCGCAATGGGTCTGATCATCAGGAGGATGACCCATATGCTCAGGCTGACGCGCACCCTGCCGGCCATTGCTGCTCTAGCGGCCATAGCAGGCTTTTCCAATGCACAAGGGGTTCCCCCCCGACCACCCGCCAATGCACCCGCCATGGCTGCACCCGGCTATCCTGGCACGAACATGATGGCAGCACCGAACATGCGCCCCATGCCTAACCCAGGAATGAACGCTCCAACTCCAGCACCCGCCGGCTCACCGGTAGCCAATGGGGTGATTCCAGAGCCAATGGCGATGGGCGCTGGCCAATACGGCATGGGTTCTGGGTACGACATGTATCAGCCCAATCTGCCCAACTATGCTTGGCCAACTTATGCCCCTTATAACAACTATTCCCGGGTAGCTTATCCGGAATACTACCCCTACGATGCGTTCCCCTTCATCGGGCCAACCCACCCGTTCCCCAAAGTTCCCACCGGCTGGCGCTCTGTGAAGCTCGAGTGGAACGACGGATTCTGGTACTTCAGCAAGCTTGGCACCAAGCATGATTACTGGCGCCTTCGCTTCTGGTAAAAAAAATGGCCGCAAAACGGCCTATCGATGCAGCGTCTGTGTAGGACGCACGGCCTGGAAGGTTTCGAGGGCCTTCCAGGCCGATTCTTTTTATATGGGAAATATGCCTTGGGGCTGGATTTATCAAATCACCGTTTGGTGGATATGAAACCCAATTGCTTGTCAAGCCAAGGAAAACTTTCTGCCCCTTGCACCTCGTGGCCACCCGAGAAAAAAGCGATGCCAGTTTTTTCCGGCATTTTCAGGCGCGAATAAAACCGGCGAACCCGAGCGAATTCCCAAGCCACCATCTCGTCAGTTCCCACTCCATCATCGTGTCCGCGTTCCACAAAAAATGGGCGCGGGGCAATCAGCCAAGCCATTTCAGCATAATTGAAGGTGTGACCCAGGTTGAATTCAAACATCTCGTATTCACCCGTGTACAGGTAACTGCCCGGGAAATCATAGGAAACATTTTTGCCTATCCATTCGTTGAAATCACCCGAACAGATCGACAAGCAATAGCCAGGTAATATCGATGGCACCCGCATGGCTGTTTTTCCGCCATAACTCAGCCCATAAAATGCGATCTTTTCTGGTTCTGTCCAAGATTGCAACTTGAGCCAGTCGATGATCCGCTCGTGCTGGCGGATGATGAAGGAAAAAAGGGACAGTTTGAGAGGGTTTGCCAGTCGTTGCAAAACGCGGAATTTGTCCTGGCCAATGTAACAGTTCTGCGGTGCGAATACGATATAACCACGGTCGGCTAGTGTCGCGCCAAACGAGTTGTAATAGGCGGTGTTTTTTTCGGGTTCGCACACATCGCTTGGCCGGCCCTCCAGGCCATGTTGGCACACCACGACGGGCCGTTTTTCCCCGGGCTTCAAATCGTTAGGTAATAAAAGGATTCCATAAGCAAATACACCTGGCTCAAGGTCCAGAGTGACTTCAAACCCCTTCCAATTCTTGCCATTCTTCCACGGGCGAGATTTGGGGTTCATGGGCAAAGACGGTGGGGGCAGTTGCCCTATCACCTCCTGGTGGAAATAAGTGCGCACCTTGCTCGCTTCCGCAGGAAAAGTATGCGGGTTGGCAGGGTTGGCCCCTTTCCACAACAAACTGCGGGAGTTTTCACTGGTTCGCCAAAGGCGTTGGCAATATTCAATTACCCCGGCAACTTGGTTTCCCTCACGCAGTGTGTTGTTAGGAAGGTTTTCGCCTGAAAGGGTCGGGGGTTCTGATGGCTGGATTGCTTGGTCTTTTACGCTATTTTTTTCTCCCAATACAATTTCAAGAAAACGGCCAAGCAACATTTTTGTGTGCTCGGTGTTAGCTTCCTTTTGTTGACTTGGATCTTTGGGTTTGTCTGCGTTTTTAGTTTCTTTTTCTATAAAGACCAGTTGGGGTGCGGTTTTTCCCTTAGGCCAAATATGCAAGTCAATGCGGGCTTTCTCTCCCATTGCCTGTTCCAAGCTGATGGCGGATAGTTTGCCCGGGGCGGCGCCTGCCCGGTTAGGCACCTTGCCGGGCCCTTCCCAGGTGGGGCTGGGGCAGTTTTCCAGAAGCACATAACGGGGGGCGATTAATTCCACTATTTCGGCATCTCCCAAATGATTGAGCAGATCCCAGGTGTTGCGGTCAATCGGTTCGGTCCACATGCCTTCCCGCGGGCCAAAAGCGCCTCTCACCCAGCACCCGTCTATGCGCTCGTCCAGAGCGGCACTGATCAAGGCAACCCTTCCGCCATCGCCATACCCGACAACCATCAACGGTTTTTTGTCTTTGGAAAGGAGCCAGCCAATTGCGGCTCGGGTGGCCTCAACCTCCAGGCCAAGGGGCGTTCGGCCCATTTCATAAAGCATGCGGTAAACAAATTCTCGGTGCGGTTGGTTGGTGAAACGATTGAGCTTTGGATTGCCGGAATGGGTACTTTCACGACTAATGATTACCGGAATGAGAACCCGGCATCCTTGCGATGCCAACTGCCAGCCCAAGCCAAGGGACTTGCTTTTCTCGGTAATACCAGCGGTTTCTTCGGGTGTTTGGTCTGCATGGGGCCAAAGTATGCAACTCGATTTGGCGGGGCCGGACGGTTCAATCAGTAAGCCTTCCCAAGGCAGGTCAACCAAAGCGTTCCAGCGAACCCGGCTAACCTTGACGCCATTCTTTTCAACCACCAAAGCAGGCTGTTCCGGCCCCCCCACCCATTGGAGATTGGCATTTTCATGGGGTTTTTTCTGAACACCTAGGCTGGATCGCAATTTTTCCTTGCGTTGCGAGTACAACTGGGCAACGGCCTGCGGGCCTTGCCCTAGAGCTTTCGCTGTGGCCTGTTGGCGAATTTTCCCGGTTTGGGCCGTTTGTTTTTCCAGATAAACTTGTATCCCTTCCACCATCTTGGCGGCTAAGTCTCCCTGGGCGGTCAATTCCGTGGTGCCAGCAAGAGGACCGGAAGCCTGAGATTGGCAAACCACCCGTCCCGGAAAGCTGCAGACGACAGCAGTGAGCAAAAAGCCTAGGATTAATTTCCTGACATTCCATGACTGAGATGGTTTAGCGGCACACATGTGGTATCCCTCGCGTCTGATGAGCCGACTGGAGCTGGTCTCCAAGCCTACACTCCCGACAGTTTCAGACAAGCCCCAAGGTTTTAATCCCTCCACCGATCACGAGGCTGTCCCGGGCTGGAAAGTGGTCGGTGCACTGCTAATCCTTTATTGCTGTTGGAGCACCACCTATCTGGCTATTCGAATAGGGGTGAAAGACCTGCCCCCATTTTTGTTCGCGGGAACCCGTGTTACCCTCGCCGGCTTTTGCCTTTTGGCAATGCTTGCTCTAACTGGCGGCTGGCGCGCTGCCTGGATGAGTCGCCGCGATTTCATTTGGACGGGGGTGGTAGGCCTATTTCTTTTTGTGGGCGGCAATGGGTTGGTAACAGTTGCTCAAAGGAGCATCGAATCGGGTTTGGCTGCGCTGCTCATTGCAACCACGCCTCTATGGATGGCACTGCTGGAATCCATCTGGCCCGGTGGTGAGCGATTGCACGGCGCTGGGTGGTTAGGTTTGGCCTTGGGCATGGCGGGCGTGGGTTTGCTTGCTCGTGGCCAGCAGGGAGAGACTGCAGGCATGGCGTTGGTGCTTTGCAGCGCATGCGCTTGGGGTGTTGGCTCATTTATTCAGCGCAAATTGAAACTGAGGGGCTCACCTTATTTACATGCCGGCTGGCAAATGGTGTTTGGTGGAGCCGCTACCACGCTGATAGGCCTAATTATCGGTGAGCAAGGCCGAATCACTGCAGAGGCTATCACACCCAGGGCGGTGGGAGCTTTCTTTTACTTACTGGTGGTCGGGTCGTTGATTGGCTTTGTGGCTTACATTTGGTTGCTAAAGCATGTGGGAACCGCTGTGGCGGGAACCTATGCCTATGTGAACCCGGTGCTGGCTGTAATTTTGGGCGCTTTGGTGGATGGAGAGCAGGTGACCCCCTTCATGATCACCGCAGTTCCGTTGGTACTTTCCAGTGTGGCACTGGTTCGTATGAAACCCAGGGTAAAGGTTGTCCAGGCAAACGCTAGGACATAAAGTTAGCAGTGCCCTAAAAACAGGCCAGGGGTCAAATAATGAAGCCAACTGGCTGGTTGAAATGGCTCACCGCCTTGGCACTTTGCCCGGTCTATTTCGGCGTGCTTGCACTGGGGGTAATGGTTTTGGGGGATGAAGATCACATCCCCAGTTTTAAAAGACAAACCACGATAAGTCGGGAATTGGCCGAAATGGTGGCCCTTGCGGTGCTTCATGCTGCACACCCAACAGCCGCTGATCCTGTATTCACCAGTTTTGAATGGAATAATCTGCCAAGTGAAAACAAAACGAAAAACCTGATTTTGAATGTCAAATACAAGGGGCGGCTCACACGAGCCGACTACTCTGCAAAAGCGGTTCTCGAATTAAAACCCAATGGTGTTGAAGGCGGTTCCCAGCCAATGCAGGTGGTGGCAATTAACTACACCGATGACAATAAAATACCACCCAACCGGCCTAATCTCGATGCCCTAGTCAAAAGGCTTAACCGTTAGGCGAAGGGATCATTATTTGGCGGGAAATTTACGCTCATCTTTAGGCAAAACACTGCGGATTTCTTCAATCATTAAACGGGTTTGAACTTTTCGTTTTTTAAGCACCTCAATGCGTCTAATGCCCCGGTTTTTTTCCGGATGGTCAGCGCCCGTGTCTATCAGCGCCATTTCGTGCTCTAATTCCAATTCCAAAAGATAGTCACACAACCTTTGGTAATGGCCGACCAGCGAGGCCAATTCCACCACCCGTAAATCAATGTCAGGGGGATAGTTGATCCCTTGGGGCAGGGGAGGAAGTGATGTACCAGATCCCTGTGAAAAACCGCCTCCTGGAGCCACAATGGTGGCTTCGGTTCGCTTGGGAAAGGTTACCTTGGGGATTTCTTGGCCATTCGCCAAAAAAATAAAACGTAACCGTTCACCGGAAAAGCACTTCACCTGCAGGGTGAATAATGGTACCCTTTGCGCATGGGTAAATTTGAGTGCGATAACTGTGTC
>CAIWHS010000014.1 GCA_903912515.1 uncultured Planctomycetaceae bacterium | reverse complement strand
TGAACAGAAACATCAGCGTTGAGTTGGTCGACGAGGGTTAATAGGTCTTGCTGGGTGGTACTGGCGGGCAGTTGATGCAGCCAACTGGCCATACCGGCATCGGCACATGCTTGTCGTTTGTTTCGCACATAGACCTGACTTGCGGGGTCATCGCCGACCAAAACAGCGGCAAGTCCTGGTGTAATTCCACGAAGATTCTTGAGTTTGGCGGTTTTTTCGGCCACCTCAAGGCGGACTTGGGCAGCCAGTTTTTTGCCATCAAGAATAAGCGGAGAGGTCACGGTCTATTTTCCTTATAAATGCCCACAATGTGGAGCCATGACAGTGCCGCTGGCAAATCGAGGCAGGGAGACTCTGGAGTTTTGCTGGTGGAAGTGGCGCCCTCAGGGGGGACGACCAAAACGCGGTTGCCTGACCAAGCGATGAGATCAGCCAGAGTTGTCAATTCGTGGTCTAATGGCTCGAAAACTAAAGCTAAATCAGTTTTTTTGCAGGCTTCCTCGGCGTGCTTCCATGCCTGTTCTGGCAATGGGGCACCTGGTTCGGGCGTACCTAGATCGAGGATGTTGCCAGGGAAAAAACCAGTGGGATGGTTGGTCAGGAGCAAAGCCCCCAACGCCAACAGACCATCGGCCAGTTGGCGTTGGGAGTTTGAAACCTCAGCCGAGGCAAGAATGAGCGGCATGCGCGAGCCGGCCAAAAGCGCCACCGTTTCAGGTAGCACCTCATTTTTTGCCTTGCCTGACTGGTTTTCCTGACTGGGTTGGGAAGGGATCACTTGGTTTTGCTGAAGTATTCCTTCGAGCCCTTGGGATCGGCTTTCATGGTGGCGTCGCCCTTTTTCCAATTGGCGGGGCAGACTTCGCCCACGGTTTCGAATTCGGTGAGAGCATCGACGAGGCGGAGGGCTTCATCGACACTGCGGCCCAAGGGTAGATCGTTGACCAGCATGTGCCGGAGGACGCCCTTTTTGTCGATGAGGAACAAACCGCGGAGAGCGACGCTGTTATCGGGAAGCAGTACGCCGTAGTCTTTTGCAATCGATTTGGTCAAATCGGCAATAAGTGGATAGCGCACTCCGCCCAAGCCACCCTCGTTCCGAGAGGTTTTGTTCCAAGCGAGGTGGGAGAATTGGCTATCGATGGAGACGCCGAGGACTTGGGTGTTGCGTTTGGTGAACTCTTCGAGTTTGTGGTCGAAAGCGATGATTTCGGTGGGGCAAACAAACGTGAAATCGAGAGGGTAGAAGAAGAGGACCACATTCTTGCCGAGGTAATCGTGCAAGTTGACGGTTTTAAAATCTTCACCCACAACGGCTTGTGCTGTGAAGTCTGGAGCGGGTTGGGTGACAAATGCTGCCATGATTCAGATTCCTACAATTAGGTGAGAGCCTGGTAATCGGGCGGATAAATAGTTGGCAACTTGCCAACCATTCCCCGAATTGGAACGCGTAGCTAATTATAGTCTAAGGATTGGATTCGCTCCCGGGTAATAGGTGTGCGGGTGTTCTGGTTGGCGCAGGGCGTTGCATCGGTAATTTTTCGAGCGTAAGCTCTTATGGGATATGGGTTTGCCACAGTTTTTGGAGAAGCGTGACCACCATGGCCGAGATGATGGTTCAAGTCAGCCAGCTCACCAAACATTTTGGGCAGGTGCTGGCCCTGAGCAATGTGAGCTTTGGGCTGGAGCGAAACGAGATTGTGGGCCTGTTGGGTAACAACGGGGCCGGCAAGTCGACATTAATGCGAATTCTCACCACTTTTTTGCCGGCGACCTCAGGTACGGCGAAGGTGGACGGGTTTGATGTGTTGAATCAATCAATGGAGGTACGCAAGCGGATTGGTTATTTACCCGAGAATATCCCGCTCTATCCGGAAATGCGGGTGGAGGAATATTTGGTTTATCGGGCGCAATTGAAGGGTATGGACCGTTCGATTCGTAATAGGCGAATTGATGAAATTATTGAGCGGTGTCGGATTACCGGAGTGAGGAAGCGGCTTTTGGGCACCCTGTCGAAGGGTTTCCGGCAGCGGGTGGGGCTTGCGGATGCGTTGATTGCAGACCCGAAGCTGCTCATTCTTGACGAGCCGACCGATGGCTTGGACCCGGGTCAGAAGCAGGATGCCTTGGCACTGCTGAAAGAATTGGGTCGTGATCGCACGATTCTTTTTAGTTCCCACCTGTTAGTGGAGGTTGAGGCGATTGTGGACCGGGTGCTGATATTGAAGCGGGGTCACTTGGCCTTCAACCAGCGATTGGCTGCGCTTGAACGGGACCAACTGATGCTGGTGGAAGCCAAAGGTGAGAGCGGGGCTATTGTGGGGGCGCTGCGTGCAGTGGTTGCCAACCATCCGCTTGAAACCCAGAGCTTGGAAGAAGGTTGGGTGGAATGCGCGGTGAGGTTGCCTGAGGGTTTTGACCCCCGCGCAGAAGTGGCCCGGCTGCTGGTTGAGCGATCGCTTCCGTTGCGGAGGCTGGATTTTCGGCGTCGCACGCTGCAGGACCGGTGG
>CAIWHS010000013.1 GCA_903912515.1 uncultured Planctomycetaceae bacterium | reverse complement strand
GAGACCGGGACACCGACGCCAACGGCACCCTCGATGAACGCCTCTACGCACTCCAGGATGCCAACTGGAACACCACCGCCCTGGTCAACTCCACAGGCACAGTGCAGGAACGCTACACCTACACCCCCTTCGGCCAAGTAACCTTCCGCGACGGAAGTGGTTCCACGTTGTCGAGTTCAGCGAAAGATTGGGTGTTTTTGCACCAGGGTGGCGAGAGGATCGCGGCGGGGGATTATGAATTCAGGAATCGGGTCTACAGTCCCAGTCTGGGCAGGTGGCTGAGCAATGATCCGCTGGGATTCGAGGCGGGGGATCAGAATTGGTCTCGGGCGCGTGGGAATAATCCAGGGAATGGGGTGGATCCTAGTGGGTTAGATTTTGGGATTGGTGGTCTTGTTGTTGATGAAATGCCAGAAATTCCCAGAAATCCATTTGGATTTGAGGTGCCTAAAAATCCCGAGGATACATTTTTGGGTTTGATAAAGGATGACATTAGGGATACAGGCAGTCAAATTGTGGGCATGCTCCCTGGAGTTGGGGACTACAAAGACATACAGGAGGTCATATTTGGATATGATATGATTACCGGGAAATGGCTTACTGTGAATGATAGGTTATGGACCGCTGGTGCGGCATTGATCCCAGGTTTGGGTGGGGCGACAATAAGGAAATTGGCAAATAATCTTGACCCTGTTGGTCATTTGATTGGGAAAAACATTGATGATCTTCCTGGTCCTAGTTCAGTATGGCGACAGGATATTGCTCCAAGCAGAGGCGGTGGTCCGTATGACAAAGTGCGTGCTGGAAATACGGGTGGGCAAGTTCACCACACACCAGCCGCAAAGGTAACTCCTTTTGAATACCGAAAAGGTCCGTCTGTGTGGATGGAAACGGTGGACCATCGCAAGACGGCAAGTTGGGGAAGCTCTAAAAGGGCAGAAGCATATCGAGCCAAACAGGATGCCCTGATTAACTCGGGCAAGCTGCGTGAGGCGATTCAGATGGACATTGATGACATCCGATCTTTGTTTGGCAATAAGTACGACGCAAACATTAAGCAAATGCTTGAGTCTTTTGGCTTTTCGGAATAGGAGACCAGTATGGAAATCACACCGTTCAGTTCCGTCGGCATGCTTGCTTTCGGGGATGTCCGTAAGGATGCACGGGGCAAGCTCAATGCCAAGTTTTCGACTTTTCAAAAGGATTCGGACGAGAACGAAACAGACGCATTTGATGATATCGGCCTGCACCTCTATTATGATGACGACGGACAACTTGAGTTTGTTGAAGGGTTTGAACCGGTTGACATCACGTTTCGAGGCATCCGTTTTCTTGACCGGGACGTAACGTCGGTAATGCGAGACATGAGTGCTATTGGGTCTAATGGAACACGTTCCGATTCCGGAGTGAAGTTCCCCGATGTCGGGATTGCCCTTTACGCACCATCTGGTGTCGTTGAGGGTGTTGCGGTACACCGGAAAGGCTATAACGATTGACGCCCGGCATTGCCTTCGCCTTCGCTGGCCCCTTCGCCAAGCTCTTGTTGACGGCGGAATTCTTTGGAAGCGGGTTCAGCCGGGATAGCCCAATCACGCCGTTCTTGTCGTTGAGCCACAGCCCTTCGTTCTTCGTGCGTTCTGCCAGCCATTCCTGAAACGTCTTCATGTGGGTATTTATCGCCCCCGCTGGCGATTCTTGGCGTTCGCTCTTGCGTGCGATTATGCGACCGCTTGTTGTGGCGCCCCAAATTGCCATCGTATTCTTTGCCGAATTAGGGACGTAGGAATCAGGATGCATTGATGAGAACTTTCCCGAATTGTTGAAAATTATGGAGAAGACATATGGGATGCTCCTGGCGAAGTCGAAGTCGTTTCCGGGTCGTGGGATTTGGTCGGCGAATGGATGGTCACACTGTCGGGGTGTTTCGATGCGACCGGGACTGATACATCTTCAGCCATTTTTCGAGGATTTCAACGGCGGAGAGGAAGTTGTGGCCCTGGGCGATGAGCAGGTCGATATTGTTGAGGTTTTTGTGGCATTTGAAGCAGTGGGCGAGGTTGTTGTTGGGATTCACTGTGGCGCACGCAATTGTAGTCGTAATTTTACCGAATTAAGGCAGTAGAACTTTTAAGCTGGGAGAGTGAACTTTGGGTGCTGTCTGACTATGATGCCGCACAGTGTCAACCACCTTTTCTCAGGTTTTTCTCAGGTTTCTGCCAGAACTTGTCCGCTGCCGAAGGAGATTGGGATTTAATCGATTATTCGGGGTCACGGGCTTTTGCCTGGCCGGGTGGCCAAAAGTGGGCATTCTACTTTTAGGCGATAGTATTTAGGCTCGAATGAGAAAATGCTTTTGATCGCAAGGTATTCGAGGATTGGTTTTGTCGACCCTGCCCTGAATTGGGGCAATGGGCAGAGGGCTTTTTTTACTCAAAAGAAAAAATCACCCGCCTTAAAAATAACAAATCGTGACCCAGGGCTGCAGCAGATCGAGACCACCTACGACATCAACTCCCATGTCATTTTGGTCACTGCCAAGCAGCGGTTTCACGATGAGACCGGCACCGGGGCG
>CAIWHS010000012.1 GCA_903912515.1 uncultured Planctomycetaceae bacterium | reverse complement strand
TTGCCGTTGAAATGCAGGCCATCGTCCTGTGGGTCATGCAAAAAGGCCTGTTTGACACCGTCACTGTCGATAAGGTCAAAGCCACTCAAACTAAATTTGTCGAATTTATCGAAATAGTTGAGTGATAAAACTGTGCCACTTAGGATGAAAAAGGCTGGTACCGCCAAATGTCCGTTTATAACGATTGGTGTGAGGTATTCGCAAAATGGAAATAGTAGTATTAAATCATTCCAAAAGTGATAAATAACAACCCAAAATGCCAATACGCCCCGGATGCTGGTTAGAGCTGGGATTTGACTAGGTGCCGAATTTTGTAACGGCTGATTATTCATTGTGAAAATCAATTCGCTTTATTCGGATCCATCTCATTAAAAAAAGTCAAAACCGGCGTCTTGAGCCGGAAGCTAAGCTTCAAGCCGTCTTTTGATTCCACCAAAATCTTCAGCCGATCTGATTCAGAGTCTTTGCCAAAAGATTTTTTGACAGCGTCCTCGATTTTCTTTTTGGGCAGGTTGCGGTCGTTGATTTTGGCGAAGTGGGCGAAGGAGACCTGGCAGGCGAAAAGAGGGGACGGGCCTTTTTTGGAGTCGATGGCATCTTTCAGTTTGGCGAAACCGTCTGGGCCCGCCCCCAATAAGATCGCGTCCGGCCGTACGGCGAAGAAGCCCGGCGTGGTGCCCAGCAAATCCTTGGCCCCTTGGTCCGAATTTGCTCCCTGTTCCACCTTGTGCAGGGCGATGCCGCTGGCTTTGCCAACATCCAAAGTCACTTTGTCCCCATCTGGTTGGGTGGGCACCGCTGCCAACTTGCGAACGAGGTCTTCAACTTTAGCACCCTCTTCCACCCGCATGCCCAACAGCATGGTTTGATGGTCATCGCCTTTGGAGGGGGAGAGGGCCATGCCGAAATCGAGCTTGCCTGCCTTGAGGGTTGGCATCATCGCGTCGAACATGTTTCGGGCCAGTTCCTTCTTGGCGGGGTCTTTTTCTTTTTCCAGAGCTTGGTTGCGTAATTCCTCCACCGCCGCTCCAAAAGATTTAAGCAAGCTGCTCGGCACTTTCAGGTTCATGGAAAGGGAAAGGGTTCCGCCTGATTTCACCAGGCCCCCTCCAATAGTTTCGGCGTCCGTCAAATTATTCCAAGCCTTGGCTAGTTCGTCGCCTGCTTTGGGGGTTAGTTGCGTGCTGGCAAAGATTTCATCGCTTGCCTTGTCGTGACCCATTTCCACACTGAGCGCGCCGCCTTCTTTCAGGAAGGCAACTAGCCCTTCCTCGATCCCGCTAGCGATCTGGAGGCGCAGTTCTTTTTGCTTGGGGGTTTCTTCGGGAGGGCTTTGGTCACGGGCTTCGGCAATTTTCTCCTTCAGCTGATCCACCGCCATCTGGCGCAATCCTTCAGGAACACCCGCGAGGTCAAATTTTAGCGAGATGAGGCTGCCAGGTTGGGCTTTGAGAAACGACTCCGGGTCAGGAAGCTTTGCCGGGGCGATGATTGATTCGTCACGCAAGGTGGCCCAACAATATTTCTTCTCGAAACGGAAGTAGATGGGAAAAGGCGATTGGTTCAGGTTCAGCACATGGGCCCCGCCCCCTTTGCCTTTTTCTACCTGGCCGCCCAACCCGCTCGCCAAGAGCGTGATGGCACTGAGCATCGTTTCATCATCGAGGCTCGGCACCGCCAACACCGCCTCACTATCAACGCCGTTGGGGCCGATGGAGCCATAAAGGCCCATGGGCCGTTTGGGATCCAGGCCTTGAATGCCATTAGGACCGGTGCCCGCCTTCAGCACCTTCTCAAGCTGTTTTGCTTCCTCGTTGCGTCCGACGCGGTCAGCCAGCAGGTAAAAGGTTTCCATCATGCTGTCGATGGAGCCAAGCCGCATTTCCAAAGCGTGGGCTTTGGTTTGGGCGTTTGCCTGTTGGGGGTGAAGAGTTGCAATGAGGAGGGCGGCAGCAAGGATTATTTTGGTCAGTTTGCGCATCATGATCCCCTAGTCAGCAAGTGGGCCGGATTAAGGTTCGCAAGCTGGTTGATTCCAATGCCATTGCGTGGACCCGCACTTTATTACCGGTTAACATCGCCTACGGATTCGTTTCGCCACAAGGCCTGCTTGCCTGGATATACTTGGAAATAAAATTGACCAAATCGGTTTAAAGTCTTTGCCAGCATTGGATTGCGGAGGTTTGCCATGCGAGGGGCTACATTTCTGTTGATGGGGCTGGCGGTTTGGACTGGCTGGTCCAAAGCTCAAACAGAATTTCCGTTGCCTGCGGGGGCCCAAGGTGTGGAATTCAAAGCAGACACCAAAGGCCCTGTGCTGGCACGGTTGGTCACAGGCGGTGAAAAAGTCGCCAAACCCTATGTGTGGCCGGTCTTGACGCCGTCTGGTGTTCCCGTCACCCGCTCTTGGCCAATGGTTCACGAGGCACCCGGGGCCAAAGACCACAAACACCAAAAATCAGCTTGGTTTTGCCATGGGGATCTGGTGGTGGAAGGCCATAAACCCCAACCTAGAAAAGGTGTGGCCGGCACTGATTTTTGGAGTGAGGAAACGGGCCACGGCCGGATAGTTCTGGATTCAGAAAAAGTGGCTATTGGACAAGCAGCCGGGCTCAATGTGCAGGTCAATGCCGGATATGTATGGCAGGATAGCGTTGGAAAGCCCCTTCTGCGCGAAAACCGGCAGGTGCAATTCAAACCAATTGGCAAAACGGCCTGGCTGATGGATTGGACCTGCCAAATGGCAGCTTCTGAAGGATCTGTGACCTTTGAAGACACCAAGGAAGGCTCGATGGGCATTCGAGTGGTGGACGCACTCACCGAGAAAGAGGGCGGCAAACTAATCAATTCCAAAGGGCAATTTGGCGAGAAGAATGTTTGGGGTAGGGAAGCTGATTGGTGCGCATATGCAGGGAATATCAATGGCAAGTCAGTTGCTATCGCCATCCTCGACCATCCCCAAAACCCACATCGGGCCTGCTGGCATGCCCGTGGCTATGGCCTGATGGCCGCCAATCCATTTGGCCGTAAAAAATCAGGGTTTCCCGATCGCAAAGACACCGCCGAAATGGTGAAAATTGCCAAAGGTGAAAAGCTAACCTTGCGGTATGGGTTATTGGTACTGGACGGCGACTGGGCAAGTGCCTCCAAAACTATCGCCGAGCAGTATGACGTTTGGTCAAAGGCTCGGTAATTTGGGATGGGGCATTTACTGTTTTTTATAAGTCTAACTCAATTTGCCACTTTTCTTGAAAAGTACAAGACACCTGAGATGGAACTAGCCAAGCACATTCACTTATTGGCTTTAATTTGCGATTCGAGTATTTTAGGAGTACTGAACAGCTTGCGTTTTTTCAGTGCCAAAAGAAAATCCAAATGCAAAACAGTAGCCAAACTATCTATGCAAATTCTAATGAAGCAGTTAGGGCTACTTTTGGCACAAATCAAGCCTCAGCAGCATTATATTATAAGGATTTTGTTGATTTTGTAAGCTTTAATGCTGAGAATAGTCAATTGTCTTTTAATTCCACCCTGTTAGATGTAGGTTGCGGGAATGGTTGGTCCACTCATTGCCTAGCGGCATGTGGATTTCATTCAGTGGGCATAGATCTTAATCCGGAAGCATTTGAAGCCCCAGTTTCGCAAAACCTGTCTTTTCAATTTGGAAGTGCAATTGAATTACCATTTCCCGATTCCCATTTTGACATTATTACTTGCTATCAATGCCTGGAACATGTTC
>CAIWHS010000011.1 GCA_903912515.1 uncultured Planctomycetaceae bacterium | reverse complement strand
TTTTTCAAGGGAACCAATGCCAAGAAGGGGCTCCATGAGCTTGTCCGCCAAGGCCCTGGCAAGGGTATCGATGAGCTGACGGGTGAAAACAAGGGGGGTATCCATGTTGTAACCGATTGTGGGCCAAGGCTTTTGGTCTTTTGTTCGTCCTTCCATCTTAGCATTTAAAACGCCGAGGTGCGCTTGATGCGGTTTGCCGGGCCGGGGTAGTCTTTCTGGCTGCTGAATGGAATCAGACCAGCGAATATGGGGTGCGCCATGGGTGACAGGCAACGGAATGGCCGCTGGGGTTGGATGGTGGTAACCGGCGGGCTGGTTTTGACAGGCGTGGCAGGTTTGGCAGCCTACAAGCATCAAGATTTGCTGGCAGCTTGGAATGTGCACCAATTACCGCAGGCTCAAACAGATCAAAGGCTGGCAATCACCGAACAATTGGCGCAAAACCCTTCGGTATCAACGGGTTGGATCTTGTATTCGCTGTCGCAGGCTACCGAACCGGAAGAGGCATCTGTATTTGCGGAAGCACTCATGCGGACTTCCAGGGATATGGATGCCGAGCAGTTGGACCCGCATATTTCCAGAGCGGCATCCCTTTTCAAAAGCATGGAACCGGATGCCCAGGCTGAAACCCTGCGCTGGTTAGCGACCGCTTTGAATGCCGGGGATCCTGAAACCATGACGGAAAGGCGATCTGCCGCTATCAGGCGATTGATGGATCAGGCGTATGTGGGTGAAGAACCCGAGGTGAAAGCAGGGGCATTGCGACTGAGTGGCCCAATTTTGAAACAGCGGCCGCCTGCTGAGGTGGTGGAATCGCTGAAGCTATTGGTGAGTTCCGGGGCGAGAAGTGATAGTGCCCGGGTGCAGATTCAGGCGATCACGGCAGCCCTATGGCCTGCTCTGGATTGCTTGGAAGAAACAACTGTTTGCCTGAAATCGCAGCATCGGGAAGTGCGCAAAGCGGCGATATTGGCCCTTGGGCCGGCCACCGAGAAAATTAATGAAGAGATTTTGCTTCCGGGCCTGCACGATGAGGACCTGGAAATTGTGCAATTGACGCAAAGTGCCCTGCAAGCCCGCGGACTGCGGGATGATCAGATTCGGCTAGGCAAATTGATGGCCGATCCGAAACCAACGAAACGGTTGGAGGTTTTGGACCATCTATCAGCCACACGGGATATTGACCCAGCACTTTGGTTACGCAAATTAAGCAACGACCCATCACCAGCGGTGAGGGCGGCGGCTATGCGGGCGATGGCCCAAGAAACTGGTGGCGAGTTGGGGGAACGGGTCGGTCAGATGGGAAAGAGTGACCCGAGCGAGAGTGTGAATAAGTTGGCGGGGTATTATGGGGCACCCAAGATGGAAAGATAACCATCGCAGATGTATTTATTGCCCTAATACAACTATAAATTAGCACAATTGAGACAAATCAAGGAACCGCCAAAGAGCATGAAGGCCTTGTCGATATCGGCCCTTCTCTCCCACCGAATTTACAGTCTTCGCAATTGGTGGAACCAGGACAATGTGCGCTCAATAACCCAACGGGTTTCCCCCAAGCCGATGCCATGTTCCCTGCCTCGATTTGGGATAATGGGTCTGATCCCGCGTTTCCTCAATTCTTTCCGATGGGCATTGGAGTCTTATGCGGTATCCGCCTGGACTGCCTCAGGCCTTTTCTGGGGATGACCAACCAACCCGTGGACAGACGGGACCATCATCAACCAACGGAATCAATTCTGCTACACCATGAACGTTTGCTCCGGTCAACCGCATTGCCAGCGGAGTTCCCTTGGCGTCCGCCATCACATGGTGCTTGGATCCCGGTTTGCCCCGATCGGTTGGATTTGGCCCTGTTTCCGGGCCTCCAGTCATTGCCCGCGCCTTGGCCTGCCACCTTTCGGTTGAGGTTTTTTCGGCGGAATAAGATGCTTTACCCGTTCCCAAAATGCGTCGGCAACCAGTTCCTTGGCCATGGCCCATCCTCCGAAACAGCTGCAGCTGATGCATTTTTCGAAGGATACTCCTAACAGTCAACACTCCGAGGTATGCACTATTAACTCGGTTGTGTTAGGGGCTCTGAAGCAAAAACGGTTCTGTCAGCACTGGTAACCGGCCGCTTTCGCAGCCGGATTGCCAAGGCAGAAACCAAAAACCCTTTCTGGGTGTTTTTTACTTATTTGAAAATCGCCAAGGCACGGCCATAGCCGCCGCGGGTGCCCTCGATCTTGATGGGGGCAAAGAGGAAGAACGCCTGTTTGCCCTCAACAGCTTGCAGGTTGGTGAGGAATTCAACCACCGCCATGCCTTTCATCCCTGCCATCCAGTCCACTTGCTGGGAAAGGTCTGGATCGACCCCGCCCAAGGTGGGGCCATCGGTGCCCACGCAGCGGATTCCCTGCCCTGCCAGCCATTCGATCGCTTGGGGCGAGATAGCGGCCCAGCCCTCGGCCTTGCCCTCTAGTGGCAAGACAAACAGCGCATCTTTTTCTGGCGCACCTGGCAGGGGTTTCAGTTTGGCATCGGAGTGTCCGGTGCGAAAAACCACAATCTCACCCGGCTTGAAGGGATGGGTTTTGGCGTGCTCCTCCAAGAATTCTGGCAAGACTACCGGGCCGGCTGGTTTCGCCTCGGAATAATTGGCCTTGCCTGTCAGCGGGCGCAGGTCAACCACATGCAAATTCCCCATGGCCTGCTGCAGGGGCATCGCCTCGGTGGTGGCGAGATTGACCGGCAGTGGGCCGAATTTGGCTTGAAATGCGGTTAAGCGGTCGCGCACCACGGGATCTGCTTTGGCCATCTCGGCGGCATCGGCGGGTAGGGCAAAGCTAGGCAGGTTCACATGGGTGCCCGCGTGGCTGTCAAACAAATGGGTGAGCGCAAAATAGGGACCACGCTGAGGCGAAAAGGCGTTGAGCACCTTGCTGACATAGCGGCCCCCCTCCTCACCCGGACCGCGCCCGGGCCAAACAATGGGCAGGTCTTCTTGCAGGGTGACCGAAAGATCGGCCACGCTTTTTTCTTTGACCCGCACGATCAACTCGCGGGCAATGGCCGGTTCGGTGATGGCGACACAGCGGCATTCGCCACCAGACCCGCCAGCGTGTTTGGCGGCAAGAATAGCGAAAAAAGAACCGGTGGTGGGTAGGCTTTTCAGGTTGGTGGCGCACTCGACCCAGATCATGCCGCGTTTGCCACCGGCTTGGTGGGTGGGGACAGCCATATCGGGCAAGGCACCCATGCTGGCGCCATCGAGGCCCAGAGTCATCACGCCACGATCAGCAAGGTATTCCATGGTCTGGGGGTTGGGGGCGGGCCAGCCGGGGGCTTCTTTGCGGAGAGCCTTGGCCACAAACCGGTCCCCTGCGGGAAAAGGTTTGTAGTAAGCGTCGGTGTAGTCGCTTCTAAAGAGGACGACATCGCCTTTGCCAAGTGGGCGGTGCTGTTTTTCCCATTCTTTGACCAGATCGGGCCCGATGAGGCGGCCTTTGCCGTTCTCGGCCTTGTCGCGGAAAGGGGTGATATCGATGACGCAGGCCTCGCCGCAAAATTGCCATGCGGGAACCTTTTCGCCTGTGATGAGGCCGTTGGGCCCGGCGCCTGGCAAGCCCGAATCGGGTGGGGGCACAAAATGGGCGGGGGCATCCCACTGGGTGCCGGTGTGTTCGTCGATGATGAGCATGTCGCGGTGTCGGCCGGCCCGTGGGAAAGTGGCTGTGGGCACCACAGCGAACGGGGTCATGCCCAAAGGCCAAACACAGGGCAGGTCTCGGGCGACAAGCAGGGAAAGGTCGCGCACCTTATCGGCCGGGACGGGGCCTTGGGCCCGCGCTATGGATACAAGGGCAAGGCAAGGCACCCAAGGCAGCACCCGGGTGAACCATGACGAAAGCCTGACCATGCGACATTCTCCATTCTAAAACGCCAAATCACAGGTTTTAATTGTTAAATTCCCGCCAATTGGGCAGCTTCCGCCAGTTTTTCCCGCACATCGGCGGGCAGAAAAATGCCTTCAGCCAGCGAGCGGTTGCGGTTGGCCCATTCGCGCTCGCCGGGCAGGAGAACCCTGTCCACACCTTCGGCTGGCGTTGCCCGGCTGATTTCCGCCGCAAGCCGGGCTATGCCATTTTTGTATTCTACCGGATCTGCAATAGCTTCAATATCCACCACCATGAAACCGGCGTTGTGCAGCGAGGGGCTGGAGGGGGGATCGAACATCCAGCTACCCACCTGCCAGGTGATGGCCCCGCCCGGCAAAACAGCGGAAAGCAGTTCGGCAAACAGGCCAAGGCCATAGCCCTTGTGCCCCGCCATGGGTGCCAAGGATGCCTGCTGCGGGTAGAGGGTGCCGTCTGTGGTGGGCAGGCCGTCTGGCCCGATGAGCCAGGTGGGAGGGATGGTTTCGCCCCGCTGCAGGGCGGCATAAACCTTGCCACCCGCAACCGCAGCTGTTGCCATGTCGAGCAGGATGGGGTCGCCACCTGGAATGGGTGCCGCCCAGGCCAAGGGGTTACTCCCCAGGACCGGGCCGCAAGAACCCGGCGCGGCAACGCTTGGAATATCGTTGCCCACCACCATTCCAAAAAATCCTTCGCGGGCCGCCATGTAGGCGTAGAAACCGGCGGCGCCTATATGCCCGGTGTTTTTCAGGCCCACATAACTCACACCCACATTTCTGGCTTTGGCAATCGCCAGATTCATGGCAAAAGTTGAACCAACCTGCCCCAAGGCCGAATCGCCATCCACCACAGCCCAGCCAGGCCCCTGACGAATGGCTTGGGGGGCCCCATGAATTCTATACCCACCGCCTTGCAATTTGCGGAGATACCCGGCAAGCAGCTTGGTGCCATGGGTGTGAACGCCCATGGCATCGGCCAGCGTGAGTGCCTCGGCGGTGGTGGCGGCATCGCGCGAGCCCAGACCAACCCGTTCCAAAGCTGAATGGGTGAAGGCTTCCAGATCGGAAGGATGAACTGGCAAAAGACCCTCGAAAGTGAATTTGCTCATGTTTTCACACCATTGACGACACTACCCAGATGCTTGCCTGCCAGCGCATCCACCGCCAGCCTTGCGGCGGATTGCCGCAGGCGGTTGACAGCGGCAACACTGGCACTGGCGATATGTGGCGCCAGAATGACATTGGGCCGATTGAGGATGGGGTGGCCCTGGGGTATGGGTTCGGGGTTAAACACATCCAATGCGGCCCCGGCGATTTTTCCTGTGTCTAGCGCCTCGACCAGTGCATGGGGCTCGACGAGGTCGCCGCGGGCAAGGTTGATGAGCAGCGCACCGTCCTTCATGCCTGCCAAAGATTGCCGGTTGATGAGGTTTTTGGTTTGCGGCAACGATGGGCAATGGAGAGTGACGCAATCGGATTGTGCCAGCAAAGTGGGCAAATCGACACTGGTGGCACCAGCTTCTGCAATCGTTTGGGCAGGAACCACCGGATCGTGCACCAGTACTTTGCAGCCAAATGCCAGCAAGCGACGGACCACCGCCCGTCCAATGCGGCCAAATCCCACCACCCCAACCGTCATGCGGCAAAGAGCCTGAAGTCCATCGAGACCTGTGGCAAGGCCCCAGCCACCGCCATGCACCTTGTTGGTGTGTGTGGCCACTTGACGGGTGAGGCCCAGAATAAAAGCGAGGGTGTGGTCGGCAACTTCATCGATGCAATAGTCTGGAATGTTGCAGACGGGTATATTTTTGGCGCGGGCAGCCTCGATGTCGACATTGTCAAAGCCGATGCCGTAACGAACGATGACGCGCGCCTTGTCCATGGCGGCAATGACATCAGCATTAATGGGTGCGAATTGGGTGATGATGGCATCCGCCCCGGCAACCATTTTTATCAGCGCGGCCACCTCCTTGGTTTGGGCCGCCACCATGGTGGCACCCGCCGCCTCGAGAATGGCCTTTTCGGTTTCCAGATCTGGAAAAGTGTGGTCGGTCACCACGACACGCATGATATTCACTCGGTTGGGAAAGAAGATTTGCCAGAGTGCTGCGCTGGCGGGTTTGGGCGGATAGACTAGCACCCTAGGCTAACCGGGTGGCTGCGGCGGTCAACCCCTTTGGCAAATGAACCAATTTTTGCGATTTTTGGAGTATTGGCATGCAACAGTCGTTTTGGCAGTGGTCTTTGGGCTTGGTAGCAGGCTTGGTAACAACTTTAGGCCTGGCGTCTGTCTGCCGTGCCGAGGTGAAGTTGCCGGCCATCATCAGCGACCATGCGGTATTGCAGAAAGACCGCGCTGTGCCCATTTGGGGCTGGGCTGACGCGGGCGAGGAAGTAACAGTGAGATTGGCTGGCAAGACTGCCAAGGCCAGCCCCGACGCGAAGGGTCGATGGGAGGTGCGGTTGAGTCAATTGCCGAGCGGTGGCCCGTATGAACTGGTCATTCAGGGCAAGAACAAGGTGGTGGTGCGGGATGTGTTGGTGGGTGAGGTTTGGCTGGGCTCGGGCCAATCGAACATGGCCTGGACTGTGGATAAATCGCGGGATTTTGCGGCTGAAAAAGCGCGGGCCAACTATCCGTTGATGCGCATGTTCAAAGAAACCTCGGGCCCCGCAAGCGAGCCAAAGGCCGAAGGCAAGGGCCAATGGGTGGTATGTGCGCCCGACAGCGTGGGTGGATTTTCCGCCACGGGTTATTTCTTTGGCCGCGAGATCCATCAGGTGCTGGGCCTGCCTGTGGGGATTATCAACTCCTCGGTGGGTGGCACCCCTGTCGAGGCTTGGACCCGTTGGGAGGCGCAGAAAGATTTGCCCGAGTTGAAACCGTTGTTCGACACCTGGCAAAAGCGAATGGAAAATTGGAACCCGGCAAAAGCCGGTGAGCAGCATCAATTGGCGCGGGAAAAGCACAAGTTGGCGGTGGAAAAGGCTAAAATCGAGGGCAAAACGGCCCCCGCAGCCCCACGGGCACCGGTTGACCCCAAAAACGATACAAACCGGCCGGCAGTGCTTTTTAACGCAAAAATCAACCCATTGATTCCGTATGCGGTGCGTGGGGCGATTTGGTACCAGGGTGAGAACAATGCGGGCGGGCCGAACGCAAAGAATTACGGGCTGCAACTGCGGGCCATGATCGAAGACTGGCGCGGGTTGTGGAACCAACAGCCAACCGATTTCGCCTTTGCCTGGGTGCAACTGCCCAACTTCCGCAAAGCCCAAGAAAAACCGGTGGAAGAGAGTGGCTGGGTGGTGGTTCGCGAGCAAATGGCCGATTGTTTGGCGGTTGCCAACACGGGCATGGCGATCACGCTGGAGTTGGGGGAAGCGACAGACATCCATCCCAAAGACAAGCAGAATGTGGGCAAGCGATTGGCCTATTGGGCCCTGAACAGTGTTTATGGCAAGAAAGAAATCGCCGCATCAGGCCCACTTTATGCCAGCCACACGGTGAAGGGCAACGAGGTGGTGGTGCGATTCAAACACGACCACGAGGGCCTGAAGCTAAACCAAGCTGGAAAATCTGGTTTTGCCATCCGGGAAGAAAATGGCGATTGGCAATGGGCCAAGGCGCGAATAGATGGGCCTACCGTGGTGTTGAGCCACCCGGATATCAGGCAACCAGTGGCTGTGCGCTACGCTTGGGCCGATAATCCGGTTGCGACCCTGTTCAATGGGGCCGGCATGCCGGCTGCGCCATTTCGGACGGACCGGGCAAAATGATTTCCCTTTTACCCAACCGTTTGGCCGAGGTATGATAGCTGAATCAATCCGGTTCGCCCCACCAGCCCGCCTTGGCCAACCGCTTTGACTGTGATTTTCCAGCCTTTTGAATTCCAGCGGAGCTGGAAATGAATTTTTGCAAGCCCCAAGGGTTGTGGTTGTTCCTTGCCTTTGCCCTTTGCGGGTTATTGGCTGGGAATGCGCATGCCCAATTGCAGGTCAGCCCTGCGGTGGTGTTACTGGAAGGGCCCGAATCGACTCAGCAACTACTGGTGGGTTTGAAAATTGGCGCATCGCCAATCGATGTGACACGCAAAGCGACCTACAGCGTGGTCAATCCTGGCATCGCCCGTGTGGATAACCACGGGCTGGTGGAACCTCTAAGCGAAGGTGCCACCCAAATCACAATCAGCCATGGTGGACAAAATGCCAGCGTATCGGTGCAGGTGACCGGTCTGAAACAGCCAAAACCAGTATCGTTCGAAATGCAAGTGATTCCGCTGCTGACCAAAGCCACCTGCAACTCGGGCGGGTGCCACGGCAAAGCAGAGGGGCAGAACGGCTTCAAGCTGAGCGTGTTTGGTTTTGACCCCGGGGCCGACCATGCAGCTTTGACCCAAGAAGGCCGCGGCAGACGCGTGCAGGGTGGCTCACCGGGCGATAGCCTACTGGTGCAAAAAGCCATAGCCAGAGTGCCGCACGGTGGCGGACGCAAGATTCAAGAGGGCACACTCCCCCACAAGCGCCTGACTCGGTGGATTGCCGAGGGCTTGCGTGATGGCGTGGGCGCTTTTGTGCCCGAGGCCCGAATTGAGGTTGAGCCGGAGCGGGTGGTCTTGAGTCTGGGCGGTTTGCAACAGTTGCGGGTGACCGCTATCGACGCCATGGGCAAGCGACACTGCGTGACGGCAGAGGCCGAATTTGAATCGAACGCACCGGCCATTGCCGGGGTAGATAGCCGTGGGGGTATTCAGGCTGGGCAAAATCCTGGCGAAGTGGCGATTTTGGTGAGGCACATGGGGAATGTGACAGTGTGCAGGGTGACCCTGCCAAGGCCGGGAAGCGTTTTTCCAAGGCCCGCCGAAAACAATTTGGTCGACCGCCATGTTTGGGACAAGTTGGCGTTGTTGGGAATTCCCCCCAGTGGGCTTGCAAATGATTCCACCTTCCTGAGGCGTGTTTACCTGGACACTATCGGCACGCTGCCCACTGCGGCAGAGGCACGGGAATTTCTGGCAGACACCCGGGCTGACAAGCGGGCGCGGGCAATTGACCGGCTACTTGAAAGACCCGAATATGCAGATTTTTGGGCGATGCGCATGAGCGACCTACTTCGGGTGGACCGTGATGCGATCGGCCCGCAGGGCGCGGTGGCGATAACCCGTTGGCTGCGGAAGCAATTCCGTGAAAACACGCCCTTCGACCAGTTCGCCCGCAGCATCGTGGCGGCCAAGGGCAACAGCGCAGGTGACACGCCTGCAGCCTTTTTCAAGGCACTGGACAACCCGGAAGCGTTGGCCCGTTCGTTGAGCCAATTGTTTTTGGGGGTGCGCATCGAGTGCGCGCAGTGCCACCACCACCCTTCCGAGCGGTGGGGTCAGCCTGATTATTTTGGGCTAGGTGGTTTTTTCACGGGGGTGGGCCGAAAGCAGTTGGCCACAGGGGCGGTGAGCGTGGTTGTGGAAGCCGGCAAAGACCTTGAAAACCCCCGGACCAAAAAAGCTGAACCAACGCGGGCCCTGGGAGCACCGCCGGCCATTTTTCGCGAAGGGCAGGATCGTCGCGAAGTTTTCGCAAACTGGATGACTGAACCGGGCAACCCGTTTTTTACCAAAGCCATCGCCAACCGGTTGTGGTCGCATTATTTCGGGCATGGCCTGGTGGAACCACTCGATGACCTGCGCGCAACCAACCCGGCCAGCAACGAGCCGCTGCTCGAAGCTTTGGCCGACCATTTGAAGGCTGTGAAATACGACCTGAAGGCATTCACTCGCCTGCTGTTGAACTCCCGCGCCTACCAGTTGGCGGGTGCGAATGAGGATAACCGATCTGACTTGCAGAACTTTTCTCACTCGATGCCCAAGGCGATGCCCGCAGAGGTGCTGTTGGACGCGATTAGCCAGGTGACTGGCTCGCCTGAGAAATTTGCCGGTATTCCAGAGGGCACAAGAGCTATTAGAGTGTGGGACAACCGGATGCCATCGTACTTTCTGGGGCTGTTTGGCAGGCCGGTGCGGGCAAGTGTGTGCGAGTGCGAACGGGGCAACGAACCAAGCATCGCCCAAGCGCTGCACCTGATGAATGCACCGGAGATCAACGACAAGATCAAGGCCAGAACCGGCTTGGCAAGAAGGCTTGCCCTTGGCAAAGCCGGCAACGATGAGGTGGTCATGGAGCTTTTCATGACCTGCCTGTCTCGCCCACCCAGGCCGCAGGAAAAAGCTGCCATAGCCGAATTGTTCAGCTCACCTGAATTGTTCAGCCCATCGGGCAGCGACCGCCGAGGAATGGTGGAAGACGCGCTTTGGGCCATCATGAACACGCGCGAGTTTGTCTACAACCATTGATCCGTCACCGGACGGATGGAGTTGACCATGCTAAACCAGAAACTGAACCAGAAAAAACATCGCGGCTCGTCGGGCGGCAGCCATTTGTCGAGGCGCATGGCGCTTAAGGTGGGTGCCTCCGGGTTTCTGCCATGGTTGAGCCTGCCTGAGCTGTTGCGCCTGCAGGCGCGGGCAGCCACCGGGGTGGAAGCGAAGGCCAAATCGTGCATCTTCCTATTCTTGCAGGGTGGTCCCTCAACCATCGACATGTGGGACCTGAAACCGGATGCACCCACTGAGATACGCGGGCCTTACAAACCAATCCGCACCAATGTGCCTGGGACGATGGTGGGGGAACACTGCTTCCGCACAGCCAAGATCGCTGACAAGTTCACGATGCTTCGCAGCCACAGCCACAACGACAACGGCCACACCACCGGTTGCCACTATGTGCTCACCGGGGTGAAGGCCGCATTCGCTGACGGGGCCAACACGAAAATACCGGTGAATGACCTTTACCCATCCATCGGCTCGGTGGTTGCGCGGGAACTGGGCCCCAAGGGTGGCGTTCCGCCTTATATCAACATGCCGCACCCGCTCACCGCAGGTGGTCCGGGTTTTTATGGGGCCGAGCACGCGCCTTTTGTCATTGAATCAGACCCTGTGCAGCCGGATTTTGAGGTGAAAGATTTACGGGCAGACGAACGCCTCAGCGCCGAGAGAGTGAACCGCCGCCGCAAGGCGCTTGAAAACCTGGAGAAGGGGATAGCGCCCCAAGGCCGGGCCGGGACCATGGATACCTACTACCAAAAGGCGCGCGACCTGATGACCTCACCCCAAGCACGCAAGGCTTTCGACCTGAAGGCAGAAAGCGAGGAAACGCGCCAGAAGTATGGTCCGACCTCGCTGGGGCAGTGCGCGCTTCTGTCTCGGCGGTTGGTGGAGGCAGGTTGCCGATTTGTGGGCGTGGATCACGGGAGCTGGGACACGCATTTCTCGTGTTTCCCCAGCCTGGAGAAAGACCTGATACCGCATGCAGACATGGCATTCAGCGCCTTGGTCTCTGACCTGCACCAACGGGGCATGTTAGACAGCACGCTGGTGGTGATGATGGGTGAGATGGGCCGAACGCCGAGAATTAACGACAAAGCGGGACGCGATCACTGGTCGATGACCCAGACCGTGCTGTTCGCTGGTGGTGGAATTCAACCAGGCCGGGTGATTGGCGCGACCGACAAAACCGGTTCAGCGCCAACGGCTGACCCTGTGGGTGTATCCGATATTTTGCGAACCATTTTTCACCTGATGGGAATCGACTCAAACAAAATCTTGACCACGCCACTGGGCAGGCCAGTGCCCATTGTGAATGGCGGCAAGGTGATTCGGGAGCTTTTGTGAGAAGCTTGAGCAGGCAAAACCAAGGCGCATTTTGGGTGGCCTTTTTTTGGGCCGCTGGATTCTGCCACGGGCAGCGCGCGCCTGAAGCCAGTCATATTTATCCGCCTGCCGGTCAAGCTGGAACAACAGTGGATCTTTTGCTGGCAGCCACCGACCTCACGCCGGACAGCCGTTTTTTCTTCATGGACGAGCGACTGAAGCTGGAAGTTGTCGGTCAGCCTGGGCCGGTCCTAATGCCTTCAGCGCCTTACTGGAAAGGCATCAAGTCTTACCTGAACGACCCGAACCTGACACGCGAAGTGCGGGCGCGGCTGACAATACCATCAGGCATGCCCCAAGGCATGGTTCATTGGGGCGTAGCGAATGCCTCGGGTGCGGGTGATACAGGGAAATTTTTGATAACCAACAGCCCGGTTTTGCTAGCCGCTGAAAACCATAATGGGCCCCAGTTGGAGCTGCCTTTGCCTGCAAACCTTTGCGGAAGGCTGGGCAGGATTGAAGAAGAAGATCGCTATCAAATTAGGGCCACGCGAGACGGAATTATCTCTTGCGAGTTGGTGGCGCGTCGGTTGGGTGCGGATTTTTTCGGGGTCTTGAAGGTCACCGACGAGGCGGGTGGCCTAGTGGCGGAGCAAGCAGACACAGCCGGCCTGGACCCGGGGGTCAGTTTTGTGGCCAAAAAAGGAAAGGCCTACCACATAGCGCTGCACGATGTCGACCATAAAGGATACCGAAATTTTGGCTATCTATTGCGGCTGAATGAGGGCCCCCGGGTGATCGCTTCGCTCCCGTCTGGTGGCAAGAGGGGCGAGAAAACGGTGGTCAAATTTTTGGGGATTGGCTTAGCGACAGGGTCTGCCGCTGTTGAGAGCGTTCAGCGAGAGGTCGTGTTCCCACCCGGGGGCGACAGTTTTTCTTACAGCCTGCAGACACCGTACGGCACCTGCTTGCCGCACCTGCTGCCGCTCGATGATATTGCCGATGATGTGACTTTGACCCCTGCGGCCTTGCCCGTCAAAATCCCGGGCAACTGGACTGGCGCTCTCGACCAAGGCCAAGCCACCTTTATCTGGACAGCAAAAAAGGGTGAATCGCTGCGTTTGACCGCCAAGGCCCTAAATCCGCACAGCGGGCAAGACCTGGAGCTAGAGTTTCAGGGACCCGACGGCAAAAAATTGGCTGATGGCGATGATAGTCCGGGCTCGAGCAACCCCGCGCCAACCTTCACCGCACCTGCTGACGGCAACTTTCGACTGATCTTGCGAGACTTGAACGGGGTGGCTTCTAAGCCTGCCGATCTTTTCCGTTTAACAGCCCGGCGTGTGGACCCGGATTTTCGCTTGGAAATTCCTGCAACCCTTGCCTTGCCGGCTGGGGGTACAGGTGCGCTCACCGTGAAACTGGTTCGCTTGGGTGGTTTTAAAGAAGCGGTGACGGTGGACTTGGATCATTTGCCCACGGGTGTGACGGCACCGGAAGCTGCCAAAAGGGTGATTGCAGCAACAGCGGACAGCCTGAAGCTGGATTTGGTTAGTGCCAAAAATGCCCCAACCGACGCCAGACTTGTGCGGGTGGTGGGTCAAGCCAAAGTGGATGGAAAAAACACCCAGCGGGTGGCTTTGGCCATCCAGCCTTCCGGTTGGGACCCGTGGCTTTTGGACACTGCACCGCTGGACCAGGTGTTGGTTGCCACCACCCTCAAACCGCCTTTCAAAATAAAACCGCTCGAGGCGGATGGCGGCCGGCGCGTGAACCGGGGGGCCACTCATTTGGCAGAACTGTCTATTGAGCGGGACAAAGATTTCACGGGCGAGATTGTGCTGGAGATGGCCGCAAGGCAGCAACGCCACCGGCAGGGAATACGGGGGCCGTCGCTCACTGTCGGGCCCGGGGTAAAAAAAATCGCATACCCGGTGTTCTTGCCAGAAGGTTTGGAAACCAGCCGCACCTCGCGGATTGGCCTGGTGGGGATGGCACGGGTGAAAGATCCCAGTGGCGCCGAAAAATGGGTGACCGGGGATGTGGAAGGCCAGATCACCATGTCGATTGAGGGGGCCTTGCTGAAACTGACCGGGCCTGCGGAGGTGGAACTGGGCCGCGACCTGACAGCGGTGTTGCCCGTTCAGTTGCAGAGATCGGCCCAATTGCGGGAGCCTGTGGTTTTGGAGTTGCTTGTCCCGGCGGAAATTGCAGGAGCCATGCAAGCCGAAAAACTGGTACTGAGTAACGGCCAACAAGTGCCGCTGGATTGGAAGCTGAAAGGTACCGCCGCGCTTTTGAGGCCGGGTGCCTACCGCGTCATAGCCCGGGCAAGCACCTCCCGCGATGGGCACGCTGTCGTTTCAGAAATGGAAATGACCGTGGTAAGGGAAGAAAACTGATGGAATAGCCAACCCGCCAAAAAGGAATGCTAGCCCTTGGGGCGGAACATACGGTACCAAATCACAAAAAAACCGGTGGTTGCCACCAAAATGGCAATGAACAATAGGGTCATGATCATGCAAATTTTCCCTAGCGAAGCCTATGAGGCTTTTATACCTCATGGGCTAATGGGGCATTCATTGGGCCTGCCAGGAAGCAACCTATTTTTTGACTTGAGCGCTGATCGATTCAATTTCCAGCTTGAATGGCCCGGCTTTTTTGTCGGCAAG
>CAIWHS010000010.1 GCA_903912515.1 uncultured Planctomycetaceae bacterium | reverse complement strand
TCCTCGAGCAGGATGTAGGGCTGGTTGAAAATCGCCGGCTTGTCCGGCCAGCCAAAACGGGGGAAATTTTGGCGCTTTCTGATGTCAGCAGGGCTGGAGATAATTTGCTTTCGCTCCTGGGCAAGGACGAGGAACCGATGACTTTGTTGATCCCATCCGGACGGGTGGGATTTGGCGTCACCCCTGGAGACTTGGTGCGAGTGACGGTTTTTGAACCTGTGCGGGATGTTGATGGTCAATCCTCAGGGAGTATGCCACAAAAACGCGGCCCCTTTCGAGTGGTTGCGTTCGACCCCAGCCCGATGAAAATCCACGACCGGGAATACCTGCAGTGCACGCTGGCCGTGAGGACCAAGGAAAGCGCCAGCTACGCGGACAGCCTTGCCATCTTATCCCTGCGTGCCAAGGAGGGCGGTGATGACCAGGTGGCATCCCTGGAGAGGCTTCCCAAGGAAAACATGACGGGGACCCGGCCAGCAGTGTCCCAACCGGCGGTGTTGCCATCAGCTTCCACCCCCATCGCGAGGCAGTGACACCCATGCGTATTGAATATGCGAACCGGATCACGGGGAAAACCGGTTACAAGGAGCTATCACCCAGGCTGAATCCTGTCCGGATCGGCCAGCATTCCGCCAACCATCTGGTGCTTGAGAGCCCGTTTGTGGGTTCCGAGGCCGCAGTCTTTGAAAACGATGTGGCGGCGGGGGCAGGCTGGAGGTTCTGGAACCGCAATGGAAAGCCCATCAAAATCAATGACACGGTAGTCAGCCGCAAGGACGAGTTTGTTGCGGTGCCCGGCAGGAAAGTCCAGGTTGAAATCCATCCGTTTGTTCTGACGGTCATTTTGGATGACGTTGAATCCACCGAGGCGGCTTCCGGGCAGGCCATTCAATCCGCGGCGATCGAGGTGGTGCGGGAAATCCACCAGGCACTCCTGGGCATGCACACCCAAGATCCATCCGACCGCTCGGAATGGTTGCGGGATGCCTACATCCACCAGTTGGAGACGGAGATCGAAGAGACCGCGGCCGCCCGAGTGGACCTTCCTGATGTCCGGATGTCGACCCCGCTGGGGGATCACTTGGCCGGGATGGCAGTGCGTGGTTGCCTTATCTCCCGGTTGATACGCCGCTCAGGCGTGAAGACGGAATCCTTCAAGGATGAGGCGGAGGTGGATGCCTGGCGCAGGCTGAGGACCCGCCAGCCGGAGTTGGAGGACGAACTCGAGCGTCTGGTGGCCCGATTGCATGTCGGTCTTGGACTGGATGGCATCGCCGACTTGTCGCAGCAGATGTCGGCCGTGCGGGAACGGTTCTGGAAACTGTGGGAGGACCTGCTTCGCCGCGGAAACGGGGCCCCGTTGCTTCCCATGCGGCGTTACCTGTGCCACCGCAGGCTGAAGGAAGAAATCAAGGACTTCTGGTTCGGCTTCGGACCACTGGAGGAGCTTCTGGACGACCCCACCATCAATGAGATCATGGTGGTCGATGCCAACACGATATTCATCGAGAAGGACGGGATGCTGGAGAATTCCGGCCGACGATTCCTGACCGACCCTCTGACGATCATCAACAAGATCGCGGCGAAGGCCAAACGCCAGATTTCGGAGGCCCAGCCGCTTTTGGATGCCCGCATGCCCGATGGCAGCCGGGTGAACGCGGTGGTGCCCTCGCTGGCGCTGAAAGGACCCTGCCTGACGATTCGCCGTTTTCCCAAACAACGGATCACGGTGGCTGATTTGGTTGAAAAATATAGCTCGATCTCGCCGGCTGCCAGGAATTTTTTGGAGGCGGCCGTGGTCAACCGGCGGAACATCATCGTTTCCGGGGGGACCGGGACGGGAAAAACCACCCTCCTGAATGCGATCGCAGGATTCATCCCCGACAAGGAGCGGGTGGTGACCATCGAGGATACCGCTGAACTTCAGGTCAACAAGCCCCATGTGGTGACCATGCAGGCCCGGCAGCGGAACAACGAGGGGGGCGGGGAGGTTTCCATCCGGGACCTGGTCAAGAACTCCCTGCGCATGCGGCCTGACCGAATAGTGGTGGGGGAATGCCGCGGGGGTGAGGCAATCGACATGCTCCAGGCCATGAACACCGGGCATGACGGATCCATGACCACCCTGCATGCCAACTCGCCCCAGGGGGTAATCGAGAGGCTGGAGGTGCTCGTCCAGCAGAATGCTGACGCCGTGTTGCCCGTTTCGGCGATTCACAGGCAGGTGGTTTCAGCAGTGGACCTGATTGTGCAACTGGGAACCTTGACCGTGGATGAGGAGCGGGAGGTACCCGGGGGCCCGGGCGGCACCCTGAAAAAGGTGACACTGCGTCGGAAACGGAAGGTTGTGACGGAAATCGCCGAGGTGATTGGCGTGGAAGAGGAAGGGGTGCGGATCGTGTCACTTTTCCGGAGGCGAGGGGAACTGGGAGAATTGCGGCCGACCGGCTGCCTGCCCACTTTTCTGGCGGCCTTGATTGAGACCGGTCTGGTGAGTGATCCCGTGCAAATGTTGACAGGAAGGGGGGCCGCATGAATGCCTTGGCGCTGCCCGCATCCGCCCTGACAGCCATGGCTGTCCTGGCGGGGGTTCCCTGGATTCTCCGGTTGACCGAGAAAACCTATGCCGGCACCCGTGACCGGATCCGGGACCGCATGGAAGCCCTTGGGATGCCTACCGGCTGGCTGGAGGCCCAATTTCGAATTTGGCGGTTGGGGACGGTGGGGCTGCCCGTGGTGATGACAGTGCTTGGCCTTGGCCCGCTTGGTTTGTTGTGCGGATTTTTGTGCCACCGAATCATCCCCCACCTGTTTGACTGGCGTATCCATCGGTTTGAGAATCTGCTGGAAACCCAGGCGGCCATGGCTTCGCACCAGCTTGCGGGGCAACTGCGAGCGGGCGCCAACCTGTTGGACGCGGTGGAATCGGCTGCACGCCAGGTGCCCAAACCGATGCGGCACTTTTTGGAGGCACTCTCACGGCAGGCCGCCCAGGGGGCCGAGATGGTGGCAGTTCTGGAGGCGTTGCGCAGGCGCGTTCGTCTGGAATCGATCACCATTCTGGTGGTGGTGCTCAAGGTGGCGCTGGAAAACGGCGGGCCCCTGGCTGACATTTTGGAACGGATCACCCATAGCCTCCAGGAGATGGATCGTATCCGCCGCAAGCGTGACACGGACACCGCCTCGGGTCGGATGATCATCCTGACCCTGGCCATCTTCCCGCTGGGATTCATCTTCCTGGCAAATCTGATGGATCCGAACATCCACCGGGTGATGGTGACAGTACCCGGGCAGATCATCCTGGTCATCACCGGCCTG
>CAIWHS010000009.1 GCA_903912515.1 uncultured Planctomycetaceae bacterium | reverse complement strand
CTGCTGGCATTTTGAAACTGAACTGCCCCAGCAATGTGCAGTTGGGGGCCTACCCTTTGCTAGTACTGGGATCGGCTGATGTGAACGGGAAGAAATTGGCCAAGGCCGCCAGCATATTGGGGGTGATTCGGGGGGGAATGGCCAACTTGCCGTTTCCACCCCAGAGCTGGGAAAACCAGGCCACCTTGGCAGTGATAGAGCGCGCGCCCTTCCAGTTGACGGCGAAGCTGGACCCGCCCACTCCGGTTGCCCCGGGTAAAGAGGCGACCTTGGTGGTGAATGTAAAACGGGCCGCTGGTTTTGATGGAGAGGTGGCTTTGAGCGTTGCAGGGTTGCCAGCAAATGTGACAGGTGCTGCAGTAACCATTGCCAAGGATAAGACCGAGGCCCGGATTGCTGTGAAGGCTGCGGCCAATGCGGCCGAAGGCAAAGCTGCGCTAGTGGTGAGTGGCAAGGGCAAGGTTATGGATAAGGAGATCAGTTTTTCTGCAGTGTCGGTGGAGCTGACGATCAAGAAATGATGGTTAAATTAAAATCTTTTTGGGCATTTTGTTGTGTTTTGTGGTTATTTTCTCTAAGATTTGGGAATCCGAAAGGGCGGGTTGCCCTTATGCGGATTCGACAAAGGAGTTTTTTTAATGCGTAAGATCAGCTTCATGGTTCTGGCCGCCGCTTTCACTTTTTCAGTGACCGGTTGTGGCGAAGAGCCCAAGAAGACCACCCCCGCCAAGACCGAAGCCAAGGGCGACGCCAAGGGCGGCGAAGCCAAGAAGTAAATCACTTCTTGAATTGGGCTAGGCCCAAATAGAAAACCCCGGGCCGAAAGGCGCGGGGTTTTTTTTGTAGCCCATGACCTATTAACCGCTGGAATAAAAGCTTGAATCAGGTGGGGAGGACCCAAAAGGGGCATTATGGGAGGCAAGAATGGTAACAAAACCCAACCGGGCCAAGGAGTTGTTGCGGAGTTTTTGGCTGGGCAGCCGGAAGATAGACGGATGGATTGTCTGACATTGATTGAGATGATGGGTAAAGAGACGGGTGAGCCACCGGTAATGTGGGGCGGGAGTATGGTTGGATTTGGAATAGACCACTACTGCTATCCATCGGGCCGGGAGGGAGAAATATTTAAGATGGGATTCTCACCCCGGAAGGCTGCCTTTTCGATTTATTTGACCCGTGATTTGAGTGGTATGGCTGAACATCTTGCCCGGCTTGGAAAGCATAAGCAAGGCAAAGGTTGCCTTTATGTGAAGATGCTGGCAGATGTGGACCTTGAAGTGCTAAGAGAAATGATCCATTGCGCAATGAAGACTTACAGGCAGCCTAAGGGTGGTTAATCAAAACCCAAGGTTTTGGCGAATCGGGATTGGGTGGGAAGGTGGAGTAACCACCATGTGATGATCGCAGTTGCCACTACCAAGCAAATGGTGCGGTCCATGCCATCGGACACGACGGCAAAAAGGATTGCCATCAGGAGTGGGCCCTCGCGGGTGGCTGCGGCCATGAGCCAGGCAGTGAAGGCGGATTGAATCATGGAAGGGAAATGATTGGCAGCCGATTGGCTGGCCAGCAGGGCCTGATTTTTTTTGCAACAGATTTGAAGCATTGTGGTTCCAAATAGAATTCCGCCAATTGCCAAGACCGTCGAGCAGATGCCCAAGACTGGGAAAACGGCTTCTTTTTCAACAGAGGCCTGAATTGGGTCATTTTTTTTTGGGGCAGGCTCAGCTGGTTGGTCTAGGAAGAGGAAGCTCATTACCAATCCGAGTGACAGTGAGCCGAGCAGCATGGTGGCGGTGATGAGTTGGAGTATTTTGAGGGGGCCTTGCACCTCGGATTCCACTATGCGGTCGCGCAGGAATTGATGTTCGGCGGTGATGTCTTCCATGGGGATTGCCATTGAGTGCCGGGATAAATGTTTGCAGATCTGATTATAGCCGTGAACCGGTTTTAAAAGGGAAGCAATGAGCAAGGGAATGTTGCCTTGCCGGCAACATCCCCTTGCTTAAATAGGTTTTTGGAATCTGGCTAGGAGTTGTTAGGACTCTTTGCGGATCCTCATGCCGTAGAAAGATTGCCAGAGGAAGAACGACGCGATGGCGCAGAAGGCGATTGCCAAGTAGTTGGCGATGCCGGCGTTGGGTGAACTGCGAAGCTCGACCGCCAACTGCACGGCCAAGAGGCCGAAGAGGGTGGTGAACTTGATAACGGGGTTGAGCGCGACACTGGAGGTGTCTTTGAAGGGATCGCCCACGGTGTCTCCGACGACGCAGGCTTTGTGGAGTTCGCTGCCCTTGTCCTTCAGTTCGACTTCGACGATCTTTTTGGCGTTATCCCATGCTCCGCCGGCGTTGGCCATGAAGATGGCCTGGTAGAGGCCAAAGATGGCGATGGAGAAGAGGTAGCCGATGAAGAAGAAGGGTTCGATGAAGGCGAAGCCCAAGGTGATGAAGAAGACAGCCATGAAGATGTTGAACATGCCCAGTTGCGCGAACTTGGTGCAGATTTCAACGACTTTTTTGCTGTCTTCGACGGAGGCTTTGGTGACGCCGTCGAGCTTGATGTTCTTCTTGATGAACTCGACAGCGCGGTAGGCACCGGTGGTGACGGCCTGGATGGATGCTCCGGTGAACCAATAGATGATTGCACCACCGCTGATGAGGCCGAGAACGAAAGGCCCGTGGAGCAAGGAGAGCTTTTGAATGGCTTCCTTGTCGGAGGTACCATCGGTCAGGCCCATGATAATGGAGAAGATCATGGTGGTGGCACCGACAACTGCGGTGCCGATCAGGACGGGTTTGGCGGTGGCCTTGAAAGTGTTACCAGCGCCATCGTTTTCTTCGAGAAGGTGCTTGGCCTCCTCGAAGTTGACATCGAGCCCGTGATCTTTTTTCAGTTCCTGATGAATGTTGGGAATCTGCTCGATGAGGGAAAGTTCGTAGACACTTTGGGCGTTATCGGTAACGGGGCCATAAGAATCGACGGCGATGGTAACGGGGCCCATGCCCAAAAAGCCAAACGCTACCAGACCGAATGCGAAGACCGCAGGGGCGACCATGAGTGCCTCGAGCCCATTGGTGGAAATGAGGTAGGCGACTGACATGAGGCCGGTGATGCTTAGACCCAACCAAAGGCAAGAGAAGTTACCGGCCACCAAGCCTGAGAGGATGTTGAGAGAAGCTCCCCCCTCACGGCTGGATGAAACGACTTCTTGAACATGCTTGGACGAGGTGGAAGTGAAGACTTTCACAAGTTCGGGGATGACGGCTCCGGCCAGCGTTCCGCAGGAGATGATGGTTGAGAGCTGCCACCATAACGCGGTACTGTTACCCAAATTGGGGATGAGCAGGTAGGAGACGAGGTAAGTGATTGCGATTGAAACGATGCTGGTGATCCATACCAGACGGGTGAGCGGCATTTCAAAGTCCATCTTGGGAGCTGTAGCGTATTTGGCGCTGGTGAGCTTCTCGTTGATGAAGTAGGAGGCTGCCGAGGCGACGATCATCATGACGCGCATGGCGAACAACCAGACGAGCAGTTGGACCTGGACTTTTTCGTAGCTGGCCCCGGCAGTTTTTTCGTTGACCGCGAGGAGGATAAAGGTGATGAGGGCAACGCCTGTTACCCCATAAGTTTCGAAGCCGTCGGCGCTTGGTCCGACGGAGTCGCCAGCGTTGTCACCGGTGCAGTCGGCTACGACGCCTGGATTGCGGGCATCGTCTTCCTTGATGTTGAAAACGATCTTCATGAGATCGGAGCCGATGTCGGCGATCTTGGTGAAGATGCCACCGGCGATACGCAGGGCGGCGGCGCCGAGGCTTTCACCCACGGCGAACCCGATAAAGCAGGAACCGGCGTATTCGGGTGGGAGGAAAAGGAGGATGCAGAGCATGAGGAAGAGTTCGACGCTGATGAGCATCATGCCGATGCTCATGCCGGCCTTGAGGGGGATGGCGTAGACGGGATAGGGCAAACCCTTGAGGCTTGCGAAAGCAGTGCGGGAGTTGGCGAAGGTGTTGACACGAATGCCGAACCAAGCAACACCATAGCTGCCCAGAATGCCGATGACGCTGAAAAGAACAATGATGGCAACTTGAGTAGTGGACTTTTGGAGCAGCCAGCCGAAATACATGACAATGACAGCAGCGATGATGGCCCAAAGTATGGCGATAAATTTGCCTTGGTTGATGAGGTAGGTTTTGCAGGTTTCGTAAATGAGTTCGGAGACTTCCAGCATGCTGGGGTGAACTGGCATGGCTTTGAGTTCTTTGTAGATCATGATGCCGAAATAGAGGCCGGCAGCGCAAACCAGCAGTCCGCTGTAGAGGAGTGTTTTACCGGGGAGACCGAGGAAAGTGGAGTTATTGAGATCTGGAAGCACCAGGTCCGCTTCGCTGACATGCTTTCGAGCTTCTGGGTGAGGAGCGACTTTGCCCATAGCCATTGCTTCAGCAGGGGAAGGAGCACGAGATGGCTGGCCTAAGGGAATTTTGGGTTCAGCTTTGCCATCAGCCACCGGTGCGGTGGGAGAAGGAGCTTGGGCAAAGGAGACTTGTTGCAGCGTTGCAAAAAGCAGAAACAAAGCAACGGAAAAAAGACCCAATCGGGGTAAGACACGGGAGAGCATGGGGAAAATCCAGTTTTGGAGAGGAGGAGAACCTTAAGTTTCAGCTAGGACGCTGTCGGAAGTAGAATACCTTGAGCCGGGTGAGCGATCAAGTTTTATGCCTGAAGCTTGGCTGATTTTTTCTGTCGAGCAGGTTTCAGATATCTTTGGAATGTATTATATTTTTTAGGATATCAGTGATTTGCAATCTGTGTGGCCTAAGTAAAAGAAGCGTCGATTGGTTCGCCCGCGAAAGTGGACCAAGCCTGTTGGAGTTGTTGGGTGTAGGGGCCGGGGAAGGGCAGGGATGTTTGGCCGACGCGGCTAACGCCACAAAGGCCAAAGCCGGAACCAGTGATAAAGGCCTCTTTGGCGCCCTGGAGATCTTTCCAGCCAAATGGGGCGCGCTCGATGGGCAGGCCGATTTTTTTTGCGAGTTCCAAGGCCAGATTGAGGCTGATTCCGTCGAGAACAAGTTCCTCTGGTGGGATAATCAACAGGTCTCTTCCTGAGCGCTGGGTAACCCATGCCAGGTGTGCCAAGGCGGTTTCGGTGACTTCGCCATTTGGGGTGAGTAGCACCGGTAGCGCCCCTGGATTTTCCCGCGAAGCCATTTGTTGTGCCATCCACCAGTGCAGGCGACTGCGGTGTTTGATGCGAGGATCGATTGGGCCGGGAATGGAGGCGAGAACCGGGGAGGCCACCAGGCGGGCCCCTTCTGAAAACCAGGGGCTGTACCTTGCAGTGGGCAGTGGGAATCCGTGGACAATTTGAGTTGCCCCCGAAGGTTCGCGGGAGGCGTAGTGGGGCAGGGGGCCGGGGGTTGCGAGGAGGATGATGAACCAAGCGCGGTGTGGGTTGGTCCCAACTTTATTTTTAACCAGCAGTTGGTGAACAACCTCGGCCATGGTTTCGCGATTCCAGCGCGTTTCAATGGCCAGACTTCTGCAATCGCGAAAAAAGCGGTCGAGGTGGCGGTCAAGCAGGAAAGGTTTGCCTTGGACAGTTCGGAGGACATCCACAACCGTTACGCCCTGCACCCACCCGGTATCGGCCAGCGAGGGGCCGGCTTGGTCGAGTGGAAGCCAGTGCCCGTTTTTCCAGGCGAGGAGTGGTGAGGGATTGGGATTTTGCTGGTAGGCCATTGGTTTACCCCGCCTGGCGATTGGAGTGGGCAAGTTGCGTGAGGCCGCGGTGGTGCAGGAAATCGAGCGTGATGTTAGTGGCACCTTGCTGTGCGGCGACAAAGTTTCTGGCGGCTTGCCCCATATTTTGGGCAATTTCAGGGTTTTGAAGCCAGTGGGAGAGGCAATTTGAGAGATTTTCGGCAACATCGCCTGTGGTGCTGATGGTTTGTGCCCCGCCAGCCTGTTTCAACTGGGCTGTGATGTCCTTGAAATTCCAGACATGTGGGCCAAAACAGACTGGCAGGCCAAAGGCTGCTGGTTCGATGGGGTTTTGGCCGCCACGCTTGCCATCGAGGCTGCCTCCGACGAAGGCAATGGTGGCGAGCCCCCATGCTGCTGAAAGTTCGCCAGTGGTATCGAGGAGCAGGATTTTAGGGCGGGAGTTGTCTGGAAAGTTTGCGCCTGTGGAGCGGCGCACAAAAGGTATGGTGCGTTCCCGAAGGCGGCGGGCGGAAGCCTCGAAATCGTCTGGCTGACGGGGGACGAGTATGAGTCTTAGTTCTGGGAAGGTGGCCTGAAGCTTTGAGAATGCCTCGAGGATGAAAGGCTCTTCCGCCTCTTGGGTTGAGCCGGCCACCCAGACCGGGGCGTTGTGTGGCATGGGGAAGAGTTGGCGGAGTGAGGTTAAAAGCGGGTGGTTTTTATCGCTTTTGGCGCCATCGAACTTCACCGACCCGGTGACGGAGATGGCTTCTTTGGGCACGCCCAATTTTTCCAGAAGGGCCGTCATGGATTGGTCCTGCACCATCCACGAGTGCACGAGCGGGAAAATTTTGCGGGCCAGCCAGGATTTTTTTTCCCATGCAGCAGCGCTTTTGGGGCTCATGCGGCCATTGATGACAGCGACAGGGACGCCGTGTTTTTTGGCAATGCGCAGCCAGTTTGGCCAGAGCTGGCTTTCTGCCAGGATGACGAGGGAGGGGGTCCAGGCGTTGAAGACACGCTGGACTTGCCAGGAAAAATCCCAACAGAAACAGGCGACCAGGCTGTCGGCCGCAAAGCGTTTTTTTGCCTCTTGGAATCCGGCTGGGGTGGTGGCGGTGATACCAATAGCCCAATTTGGGTGCCGGGCGCGAAAGGCCTTGATGACAGGCACGAGGAGGTTGATTTCGCCCAGGCTGACCCCGTGAAACCATGCCAGAGGGGCGTTATCAGTTTTGTTTCGAGATGGGCAGGCATGGCCCATAAGCAACCGGCTGTAGCCATCGCGCTTGCGAGTGAAGGCACGCCAAGCCAGCCACGGTGAAGCGGCAGTGAGGCCAAGTGCGTAGAGAGCGTCCAGAGGGTGAGCCATGGGGAGTCCTTTCCCCCGGGTGGATCGGTGGGCTGGTTAGTTCGCCACGCTGCGCATGCAGCAGTTTTTGTATTTTTTGCCACTACCACATGGGCAGGTCTCGTTACGGCCGACGCCGAGGCCTGTTTTGGTGGCCTGTTCGATTTTGGCCGGCGGGGCCCCCTCTGGGCCATTGTTGCCCTGCAGTTGAGGCAAAGGGGCTGCGGGCTTTGGCGGAGCAGCGTGAACTAGTTCGTCGATGACCCAGATGGAGTCTTCGACTTCGCCTGCCTCTTCCATGCGGAAGGCGAGCTCGCAGATGGTGTCGCGGGCGACTTCCATCATGCGTTCGAATTCTTGCATGCCCTCACGTTTGTATACGGTTTTTGGATCTTCCTGACCGTAGCCGCGGAGGTGGATTGTGGCGCGCAGTTGGTCCATGGTTCGGAGGTGTTGTTTCCAGTGTTGATCGATCTGGTTGACCAGAAGGTTTCGCTCCATGCGATGCATTTCGGGGCGGATTTGGTGGTCGTAAGACTCGATAACCAAGTTGCGCGCGAATTCAGGGGATAACCCGGAGAAATCGGCGGAAGTCAGGGTGAGCCCGGTGACATTTTGGTTGATCCATTCGGCCAGTTCTTGGGCGTCTTCGGGTTCGACCACGCTGGAGTGGGCGAGTATTTCGTCGGCCTTTGCCAGCAATTCCTCTTGGGTGATGGCGGGAAGTGCATGGACGGAAGTATCGAGGATGATTTCCCCCAGCCTGTCGCGGCTTTCGGTGCGGAAATCGTTTTCGGGCAGGTTTTCAATCTGTCCGGGGAAACGATGGCGGGCCCATGCGAGGAGGCCTTCGCGGTCGTTAGGCATGGTGAAGGGGTTGGGAACGACAGGCATAAACCTGCTGAGGCTGACCATGACCGGGAAGAGAGCATCCTTTTCGCGGTATTTTTCGAGGAGCCGGCTGAGGATGAGCTGGTTTGCCTTGTTGGGATCGAGGCCCTTGAGTTCAGTGGGCAGCACCTCGACCTGGAAGCTGCGGCCGAGCCAATCGACCAAGGAGTTGATGCCGTAGTCGGAATCGAGCAAATCGCGGCCGTCATCGAGGGGCAATTTGTCGACCTTGTCGCGAACGGCCTCGACCAGTCGCTCGGAGAGTTGGATACGGTCGAATTTGCGGAGTTCGTCCTCGCGATAAACGAGGCCCCACTTGCGTTCCAGGGTTTGCCTGAGAGCCTGCCAGTTCCACTCGGTGGAGTCTTCGCCTTGGAGCGCCTCTTCGAGCACATCATGAATCTGGTTTCCAGCCTCAGCGATGGCACGGCGGCGGACCATGTCCCGTGCATCCGGGTACTCGCACCGGAAGAAGTCGTTCGCGGTGAAATTGCAATCGGAGCGTAGCTTGGCAAATTCGGCGAAGCGGGAAGGGCCGAACTCGGGATTGAGGAAACGCGCAACAGTTGCCTTGAGCATACGCTCGAGGAATTCTGTGATCATGAGGCGCGGGTTTTCGTCGTTGAGGAGGCGCTGGCGGAGCCCGTAGACGCGCTTGCGCTGTGCGTTCATGACCTCGTCGAACTCGAGGAGGTCTTTGCGGCTTTGGAAGTGCAATTGCTCGACACGACGCTGTGATTTTTCAATTTGCTTGGAGAGGAAACGACCCTCGACGGCCTCGCCATCTTTCATGCCCATGCTGGTCATGACGCGGGCGACGAATTCGCCGTTGTAACGGCGCATGAGATCGTCATCGAGTGCGATGAAGAACTTGCCGCTACCGGGATCGCCTTGGCGGCCGGCGCGCCCGCGGAGTTGGTTGTCAATACGGCGGGAGTCGTGTCGTTCGGTGCCGATGATGTGGAGGCCGCCCAGTTCGGCAACCCTTCGGCCTTCTTCCCGCATTTTTTCCTTGGATTCGATTTCGTCGACGGTGCGCTTCCAAATATCTTCGGGGATGTCGAGTCGGCTTGGGTATGTTCCCTTGAGTCGGGCCCAGGCCATGGTTTCGGGGTTACCGCCTAAGACGATGTCAGTGCCGCGGCCGGCCATATTGGTGGAAATGGTGACGGCTGCGACCCGTCCAGCTTGGGCGACGATGTCGGCCTCACGGGCGGCATGTTCGGGGAGTGCGTTGAGGAGTTCGTGCCGAATGCCCTTCTTTTTCAGGAGTGCTGAGAGGCTGAGGCTTTTTTCGACATCGGTGGTGCCAATAAGGATGGGGCGGCCAGTTTTATTGACATCGAGCACCTCTTCGGTGACCGCATCCCACTTCTCACGACCGGTGCGGTAGACGACATCGTTGTGTTCTTTGCGGATGAGTGGCCGATTTGTGGGGATGGTGACCACATCTAGGCCATAGATTTTGCGGAACTCTGTTTCCTCGGTCTTGGCAGTTCCGGTCATGCCACCGACTTTATAATAGAGCTTGAAGAAGTTTTGCAGGGTGATGGTGGCTAGGGTTTGGGTTTCTTCCTTGATTTGAACGCCGTCGCGCAAGTGTTTTGCCTCGACGGCTTGGTGGAGGCCCTCTGACCATTGGCGACCGACCATGAGGCGACCGGTGTTTTCGTCGATGATGATGACGGAAAGCTCCCCTGAATCGGGGTGTTGCATGACGGCGTATTGTTTGTTTCGCCTGTATAGGTGCTGCGACCGTAGGGCGTTGTCCATAAGATGGGGCCACTCGGTGTTACCGGCGGTGAAGAAGCTTTCAACGCCGACGAGTTCCTCTGCCCGGCGGATGCCCTTTTCGGTGAGGAAAACGGAGTGTTCTTTTTCGCGGACCTCGAAAAGGACGCCAGTTTCGGGTGCTGGATCGCCGGGTTTGCGCCTTTTGCGAGGAAGAATGGGGAGGCCTTCCCCTTCGAGTCCATCGGGTGAGATTTTGGAGGGATCTTCGTATTCCGCGGGGGATTTTTCCATTTCGACGCGGAGGTCGATGAGCATTTCGTGGCGGTAATTTTTCTCTTCAGCGGAAAGTTTGAGGGCGACTTGATTGGCTTGGTCATAGCGTTCTTTGTTGGTGAAGGCCTGACCGGAGATGATGAGTGGGGTACGGGCCTCGTCGATGAGGATGTTGTCGACCTCGTCGATGATCGCGTAATGAAGGCGGAATTCGTCGGTGCGGGGATCGCGCTCCATGCGCATGACTTGCTGGCTGTGGGGCGGGTAGCGGTTGTCGCCCCGGCGGGCCTGCTTCATGTTGTCGCGGAGGTAATCGAAGCCGAATTCACTAGAAGTGCCATAGGTGATGTCGCAGTCGTAGGCACGGCGGCGGCCATCTGGGTCCATGTTGGATTGGATAAAGGCCGCTTCCATTCCGAGAGTCCTGAAAATGGGGAGCATCCATTCGCAGTCGCGGCGTGAAAGGTAATCGTTGACGGTGATGACATGGACACCACGGCCGGTGAGACCATTGAGGTAAGCGGGCAGGGTGGCGACAAGGGTTTTACCCTCGCCAGTCATCATTTCGGCGATGCCACCTTGGTGGAGGACAATGCCGCCGACCATTTGGACATCGTAGTGGCGCATTTCTTTGGAGCGTTTTGCGGATTCGCGGACCGCGGCGAATGCCTCGGGCAAGAGTGAATCGAGTTGGGCGCCCCCGGCCAATTTTTGGCGGAGCCTGATGGTGGTTTGAGCCAAGTCGGCATCGGACATGGCTTGGTATGTGGGTTCCAGCTTGTTGATTTGGTCGAGCAGTGAGCCCGGTACCACGGTGTGCTTTGCCCCGGGAGAGTTGGCGCGGATGTATCCCATCTTGCGCACTCTTCGCACATTCTCGTTTCCGAGGATGACCAAGAAAAAACGGTTGAACCCATCCATGACGCTGGCCGAAAAAGTGCTCCAGCGGTCGGTCCAAGTGGATTTGATTTGATTACTACTCATCCCATCCTCGCTGGTTTACCAGCCGGCCGTTTCAATTCGCAACGCGACGAGCTGGACCGTGCCCTCAATGGAGCATCGAACCAAAGCCTCGTATGCAGGGTCAATACAACCCGCAAAGTCGTAGTAGCCTGCCAAGACCTATTATAGCCATCTTTCCCAAATTGGTCTGAGAAGAGGTATTTGGGGCAAACTGTTTGCTTGGGAGGGGGGCTAGACCGGTATTTTCATGGGGTTAGACTAGGTCTTGGTTTGGAACCTGGCCTTTGTCTTGCAGAAAACCCTAGTGTGAGTAATTGCATGATTTTCAAGTTGTTAAGCGCGTTAAGCCCTGTACTGTTTGCGGCAACCACTTATTTGGCGATACCGCCGGAGGCTGCTGCCAAGAGCCCTATCCAGAAAAAGAAGGAATCTCCCATGCCCTGGAAAGAAATGCTGGAAAAAAAGGAGTTTAAAAAGGACGGTGGGACATTGCCCTACCGCCTGATGCGGCCGGAAACGGTTGAGGCAGGAAAGAAGTACCCGCTGGTGATTTTTTTACACGGTGCTGGGGAGCGTGGGACGGACAACGAGGTGCAACTGGTGCATGGGGTGAAGGACTTCGCTAAGCCCGAGGCGCGGAAAAAGTATCCATGTTTTTTGGTTGCGCCGCAGTGCCCCCAAGGCAAGCAGTGGGTTCAGGTGCCTTGGAGCGCAGACAAACACGATATGCCGCCTGTGCCGAGTGCACCCGCAGCGCTGCTTGTGGGATTGATGGATGAAATTGAAAAAAGCCTGCCTGTGGATTTGG
>CAIWHS010000008.1 GCA_903912515.1 uncultured Planctomycetaceae bacterium | reverse complement strand
GCCACAACAGGACTTGGAGCCAAATAAAGCATGCCGGAAAATAGGGCGGTGGCAATTCCCACCACCACCAAAGTTTCAATCATCCAGCTTGACCGAAGATTCCCGTTACGATCCCGGCCGCCAATGATTTCCAAGGCATAAAGCCATGGAAGCGCCAAAATCCCTTGCAAGGCTGATAGGACGACAATCAAAAATGCGGCCATGGAAAGATCCCCAGACAATCAAGTTTGCTTACATCTTAGCGGAGGCATCGTTACTCATGGAAGGGCCTGTCTGCCAATGATTTGTGGATTTTTAAATGGTTTGGGAATATATGTCCGCTTAATCCGGTGGTCATTTCATTCTTCGCGATAATTTGGAGTGGTTCCCCAATTCAGTTTTTCACGCAAAGTTTTGTAGAAACCCTGACCAGGCACTTTGATCAACTGAAATTGCACAGGCGCTTTGCGGACAGTGATGGAGTGGCCTTTTTTCAAAATAAGGGTTTCTTGGCCGTCGAGGACCACCACTGCCTGTTCGCTTCCAGAATTGAGGTGGATAGTGAGCGTGCGGGAGCCGCTTTCGACCAAAGGGCGGTTCCCCAGGCCATGGGGGCATATGGGCGTGACTACTAGGGCATCGAGTTCCTGACCCAAAATTGGGCCACCGGCTGAAAGGCTGTGGGCGGTTGAGCCGACAGGAGTACTCACAATCAGTCCATCCGCTGAATAGCGGCTTGCAGGGGCACCATCCACCAACAGATCCATATCCAGCATGTGGAATGGCGCCCCATTAAAAATGGAAACATCGTTCAAAACCAAACGCCCGCGAGATTCAGAACTTGGAGGCGGTCCCTCAAACATTTCAAACATCAAATGGCGTGTGATACGGAAATCACCTTGGATAACTTTGGGGAGCCAATTTTGAAGCGCATCGACCGAAAGGTCGGCAAGAAAACCAAGCCGCCCTAAATTTACTCCCAGTACTGGGAGCTGACGGTTTCCCATCTGACGGGCGGCACGCAAAATGGCCCCATCCCCACCTAAAACCAGTGTGAAATCAGCGTCATGTTGAGACAGGTCTACCCGTTGCTCCAGGTCAACCACCACCACAGTGGCCAATTGGCTTATCCAAGGCAAAAGCCGCTTGGCGGCCTCGCTCACGCCGGGACGACGGGCATTGCCAAGGACCATTAAACGCTTGCTGGCCATAATGGGCATGGCCCTCCGCGGTAGGCGCCGTTAGCGGCTTTCCCGAACCAGACTCTCTGGGGCGGTCGGGGTGTAAACCGTGGTGCCCTCACCCCGCAACAGTTCAAAACGATTCAATGCCGATTGGGCAATGCCTGAGGCGGTCAATCCAAGCGATTCGAAAAGTTCCGCTCGCTCACCATGTTCGACAAACCGGTCGGGAAGACCCAAACGGACAATTTGCTGGGACGGAAGAACCAGATTGCACGCGGCCTCAAGAACTGCCGACCCAAACCCGCCTTCGAGCGTCCCTTCTTCCACCGTAACGAGAACGCTTCCAGAACGCAGAACCGATTCAATCAGATCGGTGTCAAGCGGCTTGGCGAAACGCGCGTTAACAAGGCCCACCGACAATCCCTTGGAACGAAGGATTTCGGCTGCCCGGGCGCATTCACCCAAAAAGGTGCCAAAGGCCATTAGAACTATATCGTCGCCCTGCTCGATAACCTCTGCCCGGCCCAATTGGACAGGCTTCACCTCTCGTTCGACGGTTTCGAGAGCGGTTTTGGGATAACGAATAGAGGTTGGGTGATTATGCCCAAGCGCAAACTGAAGCATTGGTTTCACATCGGCATTGTCACCAGGTGCCATCACTACCATGCGAGGGAAAAGTCGCATGTACGGAATATCGAACACGCCGTTGTGGGTGGGGCCATCAGGCCCCGTCAGCCCGGCCCGGTCAAGGCAGAATACAACGGGCAAATCAGCCAGCACCACTTCCTGGAAAATCTGGTCGAAAGAGCGTTGGAGGAAGGTGGAATAGATGTCCACAATTGGGCGGATACCCGTTTTGGCCAACCCACCTGCAAAAGCCACGCCGTGAGACTCGCAAATTCCCACATCGAAAAACCGGTCTGGATACTCATCCCGAATGCGCTCCAGCTTGTTGCCTTGGCACATCGCAGCCGTGATGACTGCCACCTTGGGATCGGCCCGCATCGCTTCAAGGATGGCGGCACTAAAAGAATCTGTATAGGCTTTTTGACCTCCCCGTTTCAGGGACAGGATGGTTCGATGTGGCCCCACCTGATCAAAAACAGGAGGGGTGTGGAAGGTGACAGGGTCTTTTGCTGCCTCGGCAACACCCTGGCCTTTGTTGGTGAGAACATGCAATAGAACAGGGCCTTTAACCTGCTTCAGGGTGGCAAACCACTTGCGAAGGGTGGGTAGGTCGTGGCCATCAATCGGGCCGAAGTATTTGAAGCCCATTTCCTCAAAAAGCATCCCACCGTTGAAGAATGCTTTCATTGAATCGCGCAACTGGTCTAGCACTTGCGCGGCGGGCCCGCCAACCAAGGGAACCTTGCTCAGTATCTCTTTCACCCGTTTTTTCGACTCGTTATATATCCCTGAAACACGAGCCTGATCCAAGCAACGGGCCAGTGTGCCCACGCGCGGACAGATCGACATTGCGTTGTCGTTCAGCACCACCAAAAAGTTTCGGTCTAAATTGTGGGCGTTATTGAAGGCCTCGAACACAATTCCAGAGGGCAATGCACCGTCACCGATCACGGCAACGCTGTGCCGCTCCGGGTGACCCATCAGTGAATCTCCCACCTTCAGGCCCAATGCGGTGGAAACACTGGACCCGGCGTGCCCGGTCATGAAAAGATCGTATTCGCTTTCATCCGGGTTGGGATAACCCATCAGCCCGCCGCGCGTACGAATAGTGTCAAAGTTGTGTTGGCGACCGGTAATTAGCTTGTGAGGGTAAATCTGATGCCCGGTATCCCAAATCAACCGGTCTTTGGGAAAGTCGTAACTCATGTGCAGGGCAAGGCACAGTTCCACCACTCCCAAGTTGCTGGCAAAGTGGGCAGGCCGAATTCGAAGCACCCGCACCAACTCATCGCGCATTTCCTGCGAGAGCTGCTCCAGTTGAGCATCGTTCAGCCCGTGTAGGTCTGAAGGCGACCCGATTCGGGACAAAATGGAGCCATCCAAATGGCTACTTGAAGAGTTTCGTACATCCATGCAACACCTCTTTCAGTCAAATTTTAGCGGGTGGACGAGTGCTAGGCCAGCAGATTGCTGTGTAAATCCTTGTTTTGGTTGGCTTTAGGTGTCACGGGCTAGCAACTTGTCGGCCAATTGTCGCAGTTCGGCACCATGTTCACCCCAGTCCTTCAACGCAGCCCGACCGCGCGCGCTGATCATGGAGGCTCGTTCCCGGCTGGCCTCCACACCCAAAAGGCCGGGGTAAGTCAGTTTGCCCTTGGCTGCATCTTTTCCCACCCGCTTGCCAGCTTTGTCTTGGTTTCCTTCCACATCCAGCAAATCGTCCGTGATTTGGAAAGCCAAACCCAGATCGCTGCCAAATTGGTCCAATTCCTCTTTCCAGCCCGCCGCTTCTTTGCGCCTGTCCAAAGGCGCGCCAACAAGCCACCCAAGCCTAAGGGCTACACGAATCAACTCTCCAGTTTTCCGTCGGTGCAAAAATTCCAAATCTTCCAGAGTTTTTGGCGGAGGACCGTCCAGCAACTTTCCCTCAGCCGCCAGATCCACCACCTGCCCGCCTACCATTCCCCGCCCACCAGCCGCCAGTGCCAGTTCCAAGCAGGCCTCTCCTGCCACTTGTCCGGGGTAAGAGCTGGCTAAAACCTCAAAAGACTGGGTCAGCAGCGCGTCACCTGTCAGAATCGCCATCGCCTCGCCAAATTTACGATGACAGGTAGGTTGCCCGCGGCGCAGGTCATCATCATCCATGGCCGGCAGATCATCATGCACTAGCGAATAAACATGAACCATTTCCACTGCGCAGCCTGCTGGCAACGGATTCAGCGCTGAGGTTTTCAGGCCGAGCCTGCCTGCCACCGCCCGTGCGGCCAATACCACCAGCAAGGGCCGAATCCTTTTTCCCGGGGCCAAGGTTGAATAACGCATCGCCTCCAGCAAACCGTCGGGCATGCCTCGACGACGGACAAGAAATCCATCGAGGCTCGCTTCGATTTCCTGAAGGTCGATGGTGTTGGCCGTGGTTGGGGGCATGGTTTGAACTTCTTCTGTCTCGTTCCTATTTTGGCACCTAGGCCTGGTCACCGCGCCCTGGTCGATGAGGCCCCAGCTTCGTGGCTGACTTGGTGATGATGCTTCTCAAGTTGAGGTGCCTCCCCTTCGCCACGTGTGACAACCAAGATTCGTTGTTCCACCGCTTCAAGTCGCTGGTTGCAATTCTTAACTAATGACATCCCTTTTTCAAAAAGGCCAAGCGACTGCTCCAATTCGGTGTCGCCTTGCTCGAGGTCTTGTACAACCCCTTCCAGCTTTCCAAGCAAAGATTCCAACGAATCTTGGGATGCCTGGTTGTCTGCTGCCATGTCGTTGGTTTCCTTGGAAACTTTAGGCTTGGTCATCGCGCGCCATCCTTGGAATTTGAGAGGGGCTCGAGGCCGGGGTGCACTTCAAGAACAGCACTCACAACGCTACCCTTGGCAAGCCGGGTTACAAGTGTGTCGCCAACTAAAACCTTGGAGGCTTCCGTTAAAAGTTTCTTGTTGCCTGTTCCATCACAAATCGTTTGGGTCAAGCTATAGCCGCGCGCCAGCACTCGCAAGGGACTGATGGCATCGAGTTTTCCAGATAAAACCGCCAATTGGTTGCGCCTGGCTTTTAAATGGTTAAGTAGGGCTGTTTGGAGCCTTCTGGAAGACTCTGTGGTTGTCTGCCGGGCTTTCGCCACGCGGCTTACCAAAAGTTTGCCCAGTACCAGTGGCCTAGCCCGATCAAGCCGGCTCCGCAACCGCTCGACGCGTCTTTCCATGCCCCGAACCAAAGATTCGCCAAGACCTAACACGCCTTGTTGAATCGCATTCAGTTGGGGCGATACCAACCCCGCTGCGTCGGTCGGCGTAACACCACGCATGTCGGCAACCAAATCGGCAATGGTGACATCGTGTTCATGGCCAATACCGGTGACAATTGGCACCACGCAAGCTGCTATGGCGCGAGCCACTTCCTCGCGGTTAAAAGCCCAAAGGTCTTCCCGGCTGCCACCACCCCGGCCAAGGAGCACAACATCAAGACGATGATTGGGCAACTCGGCAAAGCTATTGATCCATCTCAAGGTGTTGGCGATTTCACGGGCAGCAGAATCGCCTTGGACAAGTACCGGAAACAGGCGCACTTCCGCCAAAGGCCAGCGAAGCCGAAGGGTTTCCAGCATGTCTTTCTGCGCCGCGGTGTTGGCTCCGGTTACAATGCCGATCCGCTCTGGGAAGGGAGGAATTGGCTTTTTCCTGGAAATGTCAAAAAGCCCTTCCGCCTGAAGTTTTTCTTGCAACTGCCTGAAGGCTAATTCCAGCTCCCCTTCACCCACAGGCGCAATCCGTTCAGCGATAAGCTGCAGTTTGCCGTGCGGCCCGTAGTACTCAATTTTGCCAGAGATTCGCACCGACAAACCATCTTCCAATTGAAATCGCATAGAACGACCGGTGCTGGCCCAGATCGCAACGGGGATGGAGCCGCCAGCATCTTTGATCGAGAAATACAGGTGGCCGGCTGGCCCTGGCCTCCTGAAATTGGAAACCTCGCCTTCAACCAAAATTTTGGGAAGGACCTGCTTAAAAAAAGCGTTGATTTGGCCAACAAGCTGGGTGACCGTTAATGCGCGAGCCTCTTCAACGCCGGCCTTGGAGCCGCCTTTGACGTTGGAAACTGGTTCTTCCTTGGCGAAAGGCTCTGGAAAAAGCATACATTATCAGCCGAAACAAAAGTCTGGCTGAACCTCTAGACCGGGACGCATGCGATAAAAATGGCACATGGCCATTTCCGGGCCGCCCCGAAATGCACACTATTAGTCTAGGAATCCAGCCACCCATTAGAAAGTGGCACAACAATCTGCGGATGCCAAAATTATGGAAGGTTAGGCAAAGTTGGAGGGCAAAACGCCTTACGGGGCTAGTGCAAAATCACCGGATGGACGACGCAAAGCGGTATGGAAATGATTGGCCGGGGTTCCCTCGGCATCACTCTGAACATTGAGAAACTGGACCAGAAATCCCTTACCACTCACACGGTAAGTCATGGGCTTGCCAGGCTTGTCCGCCTCAATCGCGAAAGCAAATCGAAGTGAATCATCTTGGCTGTCCGTTACGCGGCGCCATGTGGCAGCTTCGACATCAGCAGGCATTCGGCCTGTGTATTCCCGAAGCACCTGATGAAGCAACTTTTTCTGATTGTCATCCATTGCTGTCCAGCGAATTCCGTCTTCAGGCTGCTGGGGAGCCTTGGCGTTTGCCTGGTCCACTTCCGCCATCAGGGTGTTTGCCCGTGCCTCGCGCTTTTGGTCTTCTGAAAGGCTTTGAACCAAGGTTTCAGCCTTGGAGAGAGTGCCAGGTAGAGTGGCTACACCAACCTTTTTTCCCGACCGGATCACCGCGGGATTTGAGCAGAAAACAGAAGGAGTGGCTGAGATAACCTGATCACCCATCAGGGTCACATTGAGCGTGATGTGATGGCCTTCGAAACGCCATCCCCATCCTTTGGCATCGCCAGGTTCTCCAAAGACGCTCACGAAATACCAAAGCGGATTACGGATATTAACCTTGGTTTTTTCCATTTCATCAAGAACCGCTTCCAAGCTCATGATTTGCCTGGCTTCCGCATATCCGCGGTCACTAGTGCCGGTTTTTAAAAGAGCCAGAGCCAACTCGCGCTGCTCATCGGTCATCTTTTCCATCCGAAGACCTTTTCGGGTTGGATTCTTATCTTTGTCCTGAAGGGGGACAAAATGCCATCGGGTGCGCTCGGGAGAATCGAATGGCATGAGGGCGGCAGCTTTTTGGTTGTCATCCAAAGATTGTGCGAACGCCTTGGCAGCACTTGCCATTTTGGGGCCACTCGGTTTTTCCGATTGGCTGTCTGCCTGAGAAAACCATGCACAGGCTATGGTCAAGCCAAATGCCAAACCCAACCCAGCAAACATTCCAAAAGTTTTGGAAATGTGACCGGAATCTGAACAGCATAGGGCCATGGTTTTGACTCCAGGGTTTCAAAGAATAAAGCTGGTCCGGAATGTCTAAAGAGAAAAATTAACCAAAGAAAATGTCAATGATTGTGTACTTCAAAGTACCCTTGGGAACAATAATTTCCACCGTTTCACCGCGCCGGCGGCCCAATAGGCCCTTGCCTCTGGGGCTGGTGGTTAAAATCTTGCGTTTTTCCGGATCCTCGTCTCCTGGACCGACAAGGGTGAATACCACCTCCTTGTTCTCGATCAAGTCTTTAACCTTCACGCAGGAGCCGAAAACCACCGTTTCGGTGGACAGAGTGCTCGGATCTACAATCTCCGCCAGCGCCAGTTCTTCTGTCACAGCATCAATGCGTGCCTGAAGCATGCCTTGATCTTCCCGAGCCGCATGATATTCAGCGTTCTCGCTGAGGTCACCCAAATCACGGGCAATGGCGATTCGCTTCGCGATCTCGATCATTTCCACATTTTTCAGACGATCGAGTTCGATCTTCTTGCGATCATACCCTTCACGGGTGATCGGGATCCGTCCATTGGCCATGCCTCGCTCCTTCAGAATCCAAGGAGGTCAAAAAAGGAAACCGGTGCCATCAATCAGGCACCGGTTGTCCCATAAACTTATCAGGTATCCTGACCGTTCTAAAACCGCTTTGCAAGACAATTCATTCCGGCAACCGGTTGTTGGGCAAAAAAATACGACAAGTTCACTTTAAATCATTGCCCACAAAGCACTTGGCTATTTGCGCGCTCCTGCCAACAAATACCCAATCAATTGGGCCAAATCTTCCTTACCCACCTGATCAAGCAGGTTGGCGGGCATGGGCGAAAGGGGCGAGGCGGAGCGTTCCTCAACCCGTTCGCCATCGATACGAACCTCTTTACCGGCTGTATCCGCCAAAATAAGGGTTTTTCCTTCCTCCCTTAAAAGCAGGCCGCTTACCACCTTGCCGTCTTTCAGGCTTAAAACCGTGGTACGAAAGGCTTGGTCAACATTTCGACTGGGGTCAAGAATGTCTTCCAACAACCTGTCAGCACCGCGAATTCCAACGCCATCCAGTTGGGGCCCAATTCGCGACCCCTGCCCGGAAATCTGATGGCACACGGCACATTGTTTTTGGAAAACCGCCTTTCCTTTTTCTAGGTCAGAAGTGGTCTGCTTGATGGTGGCTGTCACCTGACGGATTCGCTCAAGCGCCCCCACATCAGCATCAGGAATACCTTTCGTCAGTTCTCCCAGGTCCTTTTTCCACGGCCCATTGTGCTTGGAGATTCGGGTTTCAACCGTTCGCTCCCTAAGCACCCTGGCCGAGGTTTTGCCTTGTCGAACCAGGCTAACAAGCTTTTCAGAGCCCTCAGGGGTGAGCGCCAATTCCTGCGCTACCGAATTTTGCAAATTCGCAGGCAAGGTGATCAGGGCCTTGGAGGCCGTTTCAAGCCCAATAGGGCCACAGCTTTTGGCCAAGGCCTGCCCGCATTCCCGTCGCAGATTGTCAGGGGTATCACCACTTTGTAGTAACTGGCCCAAAAGATTGGTCACTCCACCTGCGTCCAGTACCACCAAGGCCCTAAGGCTTGCCAACCTTAAATCTGGCTGTTCATTGGCAAGCGCCAGGGTAGCTAATAATTTTTCCTTGCCTTTGCCAGTGGTCTGGGCCAATTCCACACCATCCACCCTTGAGGCTTGATCTTTGGAACCAAGCAACTCTTTCACCAAGGATTCTGCCTGAATTAGCAAATCAGCAGGGACAGCCGTTCCAGCCGACTGGCAACCCTGAACCAGTGCCCTGATCCAAAATGCCCGAGATCGGTTGTCTGCTCCGGATTCGGCAATCCATGCTGCCAGTTTGTTTAACTCGGCCTTGCTCCCATGCCGCGCGATTAAACGGGCCATGTCTGGAATTTGGCCCTTCATGGAGTCACTCAGATTCTTACTCTGGACTCCCGTCAGGGCTTGGGAAAGAAAGCTGGCCGAATCCTTGTTGGCAATTCCCAAAGCGGCCCTGCAATAGATTTCTGTTTTAGAGGCGGTTGACTTGCCTTCATTTAGGTGGGCCAATGTCTGGCCGTGCGACAAGCAGTCACGCAGTGCCACCAAGGCGGTGTGACTTCCATGGGTGTCGTCGGTGTGCCATGCCTGAATTGCCGAAACCAAGGCGTTCGCCACCGTGGGGCCTTGACTTTTACCAAGGCTTTCTGCCGCCGCACGAGCCACCCTTCGATCCGGATCCCCCAACGCGCTGATCAGGATTTTCTCTCCTTCTGCAATCGGGGTTGCCCCCAACAGAAGCATGGAATGGGCCCGCTGTAACGGATCGGCATGGGATGCCTTTGCAAGCACGGTCGCTGCATCCAATTTTCCAAGGCGTTGCAGAACCCAAGCTGCCAAAGCCGAGCCCGGGCCATTACCCGAGTTGGCCAAATCACGCACAGCCTCGTGTTCGCCACGAAGCGCCAGCTGATTGGCTGCCAGCATCCGCTTGGCTGGATTGTTACTGGCCAAGGCCGCAACAAGCCGTTCAGTTGGCGCGGTTGAACCAAGGTCGGGCAAGGCTTTGGAAATTTCTTCGGGGGCGATTCGCCAAATGCGCCCTCGGGTGCGGTCACGGCCCGGATGGGTTAGTGGCACCTCATAGTGGCCAATGATCTTGTTGTAAAAATCAGCGATATAAACCGCCCCATCTGGCCCCAGCTTGATGTCCACAGGCCTGAACCAAAGGTCTTTGGAAATCACCAAATCAGGTTGCTCCACCGCTTTGGGCGAGCTGCCGGTCCATGCCAGATTGTCACGGTTAACCCTGCTGGTCACCACATTTCCCAGCAGAATGGTTTCGCCAAAGCCTTTCCAAAGGCCTTCTGGCAACCAGCAACACCCAGCGATTCCAGTAGACCCGTGATCGTGGGGGCACATTTCCGGGCCAAAACCAAGACCATCATGCGGTTTGCCAAAACTGGGATAACTGGCCCCCTTAATAATGTTGTAAACCGGTTTCGAGTGACAGTCGGCGGTGAAAAGGTGGCCCCAGTCATCCATGGTCATGCCAAAGGGATTCACTTGCCCTCGCGTCCACACTTCAAGCTTTGAGCCGTCCGGCTTAAATTGATAGGTGTGGCCAGACTGCATCGCAATCGCCTTGCCCTGTTCGTTCTTCACCTGGCTTTCGTTGGCAAAGCCGTGGGTGGCATGGATCGAACCATCCAGGCCCCAAGTGAATGCGTTGGTCATGCCGTGGGTGTCGCGGAACCCATAGCCCGATAAAATCACCGATGATTTGTCAGCCTTACCGTCGTTGTCGGTGTCTTCCAAAAGACGAATTGCCCCAATGTCAAACACCAATGCCCGAGTGGTTTTACCGGAGGGCAAAGGAAGCAAGCCGATGGGAATATTCAGCCCATCCGCAAAAACGGTGATTTTTCTTGCCTTGCCGGTGGTGGGATCAAAATCCTCGAGAATCTTCACGGTGTCGCGTGGCTTGGTCCCCGGTGCGGCGGGATAAGGATATTCCAGCGTGTCGGTAACCCAAAGGCGGCCCCGGTCATCAAAGGCGATATTCATGGGCTTGTAGATCGCCGGGTCAGAGGCCACCAGCGTTGCCCCAATTCCCTTGGGAAGCTGGAATCCAGCAGCTTCTTCTGCAGGGCTCAATGCCTCACTCGGGGCAACCAAGGGCGGTTGTGCGAGTGAAAAGCAAATAAAAACCGGGGCCAGATACAACATGGCTCGTCTCCAACTATGAATCTGCTGTCAGTGTTGGTGCCAAGGCACCATGCAGGCAAGAATCTGAGCATAACCTTACCCATAAGCGGTGCAAGCGGTCCACAGGCGCTTTTGCTTTCTAAAATTCCGTTTCATGCTTGCCGATTCCAAAAAATCACCACCTGTCCAAGCTTGTGACTGCTAGTTGTTAAAATACTTCCATGCCCACTGAGCGCGTCTTGTTCGTCACTGGAAAGCTAGCCGAAAACTCCCTGCGAAGGGTGTTGGGCACCTTCATGCCCGAAAGTGGAATCACCCCCGAAGTGGCGGTGCTCCCAATCAGCGTGGCTGCCCTTGCAAACACCCGGTGGATGGCCCAGCGCCTTCGAATTCCAGATGGGGTAAGCCGTGTTGTCATCCCCGGGCTTTGCCCAGGTGAATTGAATCAACTCCAAGCCTCAGGGCGGGGGGCTGTTCGATTTGAGCGCGGCCCCAACGATTTGCTAGATTTGCCAGCCTATTTCAAGCAACCTTTCCAGCCTCCAGACCTTTCCAAGCACAGCATTGAAATCATTGCCGAAATCAACCACGCACCCCGTTTGGCGCCGGGTGAACTTCTTGCCAAAGCAAAGGAATTGGCTCGGGCCGGGGCCGACCGAATCGACATTGGTTGCGACCCGGGCCACAATTGGAAAGGGGTGAGTGATGCTGTTCGCCGCCTCGTCGACGAGGGGCTCAAGGTTTCAATAGACTCCTTCGAGCCAGAAGAGGTCAAAAAGGCGGTGCGCGCCGGTGCAACACTGGTGTTGAGCGTTCAGCGCGACAATCTTCAGGCCGCGCTCGATTGGGGAGTTGAGGTGGTTGCAATTCCTGATAGCCCCGGCTCACTTCATGGCTTAGCCCAAACAGTTGAATTCCTCGAAAAAAATGCGGTCCCGTTCCGCATCGATCCTATCTTGGAACCCGTTGGGCATAGCTTTGGTGCCAGCCTGCTTCGCTACGCATCCATGGCCACCTTGTTTCCCGGTAAACCAATCATGATGGGTGTTGGAAATGTCACCGAGTTGGCAGAGGTGGACAGCGCCGGAGTGCACATGGTTCTGCTGGCGCTAGCTAGGGAGTGGGGGGTAACCAGCGTCTTGACCACTCAGGTTGCCAATTGGTGCTCCAGTGCGGTCTTGGAGATAGACCATTTGCGTCGAGTGGTGGAACTTGCGGTAAACGATCGCCGCCTGGCCAAATATCTCGATCCTGCCGTGCTTTTGCTGCGCGACCGCCGGATTACCCAAAGGACTGAACAGGACTTGGCCGACTTGCATGCCGCCATAACTGATAGCAACTTTCGCATCCTTGCCGAAGGGGGTGAGGTGCATGTCATGAATCACCGAACCTGGGTGAGAGGCAAAGAGCCTTTCGGGTTGATGCGTCAACTTGCCAGTCAGGAAGAGCTCGACTCATCCCATGCCCTTTACATCGGCTACGAGATTTCCAAGGCTGTCACAGCCCTCACTCTGAACAAGTCTTATGTTCAAGACCGCCCACTGGATTGGGGCTTTTTGACCCGCGAGGAGGTCAGCCACCGCGATCGCCCCGACGAACGGGCCGCGCAAGGTGCGCAGCCATGAGGCCAAATCAAATCGAGGTTGCCGATTCAGGCGCTCACATACTAAAAATTCGCCAGCCCCTTGATCCCCTCGAAGCTCTCAGGCGGCTGGCCCGCCTCCCTTATTCAGCTGGCTTTCTGAGTCAAGGCTCGCCCCATGACCGTGGCCGGTTTAGTTATGTGATGGCCGACCCTGCCAAGGTCCTTCGGTTCGAAAACTCACGGTCAACTGGTGGTTCCCCCCAAATTTCATCGGGCCCAAACCCGTGGCAGGCTCTTGCCATGGAGGTGGCAGCCTGCCAAATGCCTGCCATTCCTGGTCTGCCTCCTTTTCAGGGTGGCTGGGCCGGAATGCTGGGTTACGAGCTGGGGGCCTGGCTTGAAAAGTTGCCAGTTCAAAAAACAGACGATTTTAATTATCCAGAGATGGTATTTGGGCTTTATGATGTGGTCCTGGCCACTGACCGGGTCACCGGCGGTCAGTGGCTCATATCCACCGGCCTTGGTTTCGACGAGGAGGCCCGTCAGCGCGCCACGCGTGCCTGCCGTCGCCTTGAAGAGTTTGTCGCAAAATTGGCGGCTGACCCCCTGCCTTGGGATCACCCGTTTGATTTCGGAAGGGTGTCAACCCCCGCAAATCTGCGCGAAGTGCCAGGGAAGTCAGGGGTTTTTAGCCAGTTCAGTCGCGACGAATACCTCGCGGTGCTGCGTCGCGGCATCGAATATATTCATGCGGGTGACTGTTTTCAGATCAATTTGGCCCAGCGCTTGTTGCATGCCGACCGGCCTCCCTTGGCCCTCCTGGGCCGGGTTGCCGGCAAGAACCCGGTGCCATTCGCCTGCTGGCTCGATTGGGGTAACGGGCAGTTGGTCAGTGCCTCACCCGAACGCTTCTTGCGGCTAGATCAAGGTGTTGTCTCCACGAGGCCCATCAAGGGCACCAGACCAAGAGGTGCCACGCCCGATCAAGATTTGGCCCTCGCCAGGGAACTGGAGCAAAGTCCCAAAGACCGCGCTGAAAATATCATGATTGTCGACCTGCTGCGCAACGATCTGGGCCGGGTTTGTATTCCGGGTTCCATTCAGGTTCCAACTGTGTGCGAGATAGAGTCCTTTCCCACTGTGCACCACATGGTTTCGGAGGTGCGCGGAAAGCTGAGGCCCGGCCTTGGTGCTGTTGATTTGCTGGCCGCCACCTTCCCAGGTGGTTCCATCACAGGCGCACCCAAAATCCGTTCCATGGAGATCATCACCGAATTGGAGCAAACGCGCCGCGGGGCATACTGTGGGTCGTTTGTATGGATAGGGGCCGATGGTTCCATGGATTCAAACATTCTCATCCGCACCATCACGCGAATGGGCGGGTGGCTTTCATTCCCGGTGGGTGGAGGCATAGTGGCCGATTCCGATCCCGCCGATGAGTACGCCGAAACATTGCACAAGGCAATGGGCGTGTTGCGGCTGATTGAAAACGATTGAAAGTCAAACCAGATTCAGGTCTGCACAGCATCGAACAAAACCAGCGAAAATGGGCCAAACACGATCACTGGCAGCCATGCTGCCAATGCTGGGCTGACGAGGTCACTCTCACCCATCATCTTGCAGCCGTAAACCAAACCAAAAAACAGGCCGCATAAAATCAGGCACATGCCTGCCGAGATGAACACATTGCGGTTTTGGTCTCTCAGAATCACAGATACCCCAAGGAGAACCAGAACCATTCCCAAAACCGGACGAACCAGCCGCACATGGAAAAGCACTGCAAGTGAAGGGATACGGGCAACATCAGCCCGCTGCATTTCCTGATAAAGCCGTGTGGTGGAGGCGAAGGAAAACCAGTTCGGATTCCGGGTTATCGACGAAAAATCAACTTCCCGAACATGTAGCAAAAATCGTCCGGTGTCTAACGGTTCCAAAATCGGGTTTTTCCGGTCCCAACCGTCAATTTCAGGCGGATTGGTTTGCATCAATTCCCAACGACCGCCCCGCTCGCTTTTTTCATCAGGATGAAAAAGCGCCTGCTTGGCCGTCAGGTGTACCAGGTTCCCGGCAACAGATTCAGGAATGGTCACCCGCAGGTTGTGCACCACGCGGGTCAATCGGTCCGCTTTTTCTCCTTCAATGTGGATACCGTTTGGCTCGTAGGCTCCCCGCACCGGAACCTCTTTTACAGCATGGGGGTCTTCCTTGGTCGACATCAGTTTGTCGGCGATCTGCGGGATGATCATCTCCGAATTTACAACCGTCAGGCTCAGGGTCAAAAAGGCGCCAGCCAATATAGGGGTGACAATCCGCCAGGTGGAGATACCCGCCGCAAGCATGGGCACCTGCTCGTTGCTCCGTTGCATCATGGCGATGGCGAACATGCTCGCCAAAAGGGCGATGGCTTCGCACAGACGATCAAAAATCTGGGTCAGTTGATAGCCGTAGAAAGTGAAAATATCAATCACCACCTCCTTTGCCGGTTTGTTCTTGCCGGCAAAGTCATCCAGGTTGGTGAACAAGTCAACAATGATGTAAAGCGTCAGTAGGCTGGTCAAAACAACCAGGTACGACTTCACAAAACTCCAAAACATCTGGCGGTCTATCAGGGTGAACATGGCTGCTGGCCGATCTCCTGGTGGACCTGACTTTCCTGCCAGCGAGGCTGGTAATCAAGCAAATATTGCTTCACGTACAGGTTAGCTTCGGTGCAGGCCTTGTCGCCAAAGCCCTGAGCCTTCATTTCGCGGTAAGCGTCATTCACTGTCCAGCCTTGGTACTCCACCCGGTAAAGGGCTGCTAAAAGTCCCGTGCGGTGAAGGCCGGCCTTGCAGTGGATAAGCATCGGGTAGTTGTTTGGGTCGTCATAGACGGTAACCATCTCGTCCAAAACCGCCGGCTTTTTCTTGGGGTATTCCGAAAGATGCACTAGATCCGGTTTCACATGGATGTACTTCACGCCCAAGTTGCGGCACATTTCCTGTTCGCCAAGGGTGTCCCGGGTGAGATAATCCTTCCGAATTGTCGGGTCGGGAAATTCCTGCTGCACATTCACTATCGACTTGATGCCATATCGCCTCACCGCATCCGCAAAACCGGCCTCGGTCATTTGGCCAGACCGATACAGCTTGCCAGGCACTGCCACGCGCAGCCTTTTGCCCTTTTCCCAAACGCTGCGGTAATAATTGAACAAACCAACACCCATAAGGGTGATCAGGACGACCGTGGCCGTCCCTCCAGCAAACCGTTTTATCCAGCGGACAGTTTCGGGCGGCACTAGAACTCTCCCAGCCTTCAAGGCACGGAAATCCCCGGACGGGACAACCGTTGGTTGGCGGGAGAATGCCCAGAACCCCCTCCCGGAGCAAGGTCATTCCAGCCTTTTCAACATTTTCCTAGACAAAAAGAGTGGTCGCATTGCCGCCAAAGACTTCCAATCGCACTACAACAGCAAGAAGCCAGATAGGCAGAGACAAAGGCGGATCTGTCAAAGAGATGGCGGCAGTGCTAGGGCAAAGGGGTACAACATGGGACGGTTTGCTTGTTCTCTTTCCCTTTTAAAATTCCCAGATTGCCTATTTTTTGCATTATTGCTAGTTGCAGGGGGTACCGTGCGATCCGATGAAGGCATGTGGCTATTGAATGATCCCCCCAAGGATTTGTTAGCCAAAAGGCATGGTTTTGATCTCACACAGCCGTGGCTCGACAAGGCCCGCAAAGCCTCTATCAGACTCAACAGTGGCGGGTCCGGTTCCTTCGTTTCTCCAAGCGGCCTGCTCCTCACCAATCATCATGTCGGCGCTGACGCACTCGCCAAATTGAGCAACTCTGGCAACGATTTGCTGACCACCGGCTTTTTGGCTCGTTCCCAGGCCGAGGAGAAGCCTTGTCCGGATCTTGAAATCAATGTTCTCATGAATATTGAAGATGTGACCGACCGAGTGGAGGCCTCAGTGAAAGGCCTGGCCGATCCTGCAAAAGCCAGCGCCGCGCGCCGAGCGGAAATTGCCCGAATTGAAAAAGAGTCGTTGGACAAAACCGGATTTCGAAGCGATGTGGTGGTCCTTTACCAAGGGGCAATGCATCACCTCTACCGCTACAAGAAATACACCGATGTCCGAATGGTTTTTGCTCCCGAGGGGGCGGTCGCCGGTTTTGGTGGCGATGTTGATAACTTCGAATTTCCCCGCCACGGGCTCGATATCTGCCTGCTCCGCGCCTACGAAAATGGCAAGCCAATCGAAAGCAAAGACTTTCTGAAAATTCAGCCCGCCGGCCCTGCTGAAAACGACTTGGTTTTTGTCACCGGCCACCCCGGGGTGACCCAAAGGCTTGAAACTGTGGCCCGCCTGGAATTGCGCCGTGACCATCTTCACCCTTTCATGTTGGGCTGGCTGCGAACCATGGAAAATGGCCTCACCCAATTCGCCGCCAGCGGAGCAGAACCAGCCCGTTTGGCCAACAAGGTTTCCCATTCAATTGCCAACAGTCGCAAGGCCCTCACAGGGCAGTTCATGGGCCTGTGCGATGAAACTCTCATGGCGGCCAAGAGGAAGGCCGAGACGGAATTGCGAGCCCAATCGAAATTTGATGGGCCTGACCCCTTTCTATCCATTGCCCAAGCCTGCGCCAAGCAAGTGCCTTTTCACAAGGATTTTGCATTGGTGGAGCGTGGTATGGCGTTGGAAAGCGATCTGTTCACCATTGCCCGACATCTGGTGCGCATGGCCCGGGAAGACACTATCCCAGGGCCCGAGCGCTTGAAAGAATACCGCGAGTCAGCCCGTTCCTCCTTGGAGCTGTCGCTGTTTTCCCCCGCGCCAATCCACCCCCAATTGGAAAAGATTAGACTCACCCTCAGCCTCACCTGCCTGGCGGAGCAATTGGGGGCAACGCACCCGCTGTCGCGGAAAATCTTGGCCGGCAAATCTCCCGAGCAGCGGGCCCAGGAGTTGGTCGATGGCAGCCGCCTGGCCGATGTGCAGGAGCGCCGCCGACTGGCCCAAGGTGGCCAAAACGCCGTGAATGGCAGTTCCGATTCCATGATTGTTTTGGCCAAAGCGATTGATGCCGAGGCCCGTTCCCTCCGTAAGCGCCTCGAGGAAGAGGTGGAGGAACCAGAACGCCAGGCCCAGCGTGCCATCGGCCTTGAAAGGTTCCGTATCCTGGGCAAGACCATGGCCCCCGATGCCACATTCACCTTGCGTTTAGCCTTTGGCCAAGTTAAGGGATACGAAGTGGATGGAAAAAATCTCCCTTACCACACCACCTTCGCCGGCCTGTTTGCCAAGGCCGATGATCACGAAAACACCCCCCCCTTCAAACTGCCCAAGCGCTGGGTCGATCGGAAATCTGACCTGAATTTGCAAACCCCCTTCAACTTCGCCTCCACTGCCGACACCATTGGCGGCAATTCGGGCAGCCCGGTTCTCAATCGCGCCGGTGAATTGGTGGGGGTCAATTTCGACCGCAACCGCCATGGGTTGGTGCGCAATTTTGTCTACACCGACCTTCAGGCCCGCCATATCGCCGTCCATGCTGCGGCTATTGTTGAGGCGCTCGACAAGGTATATGGGGCCAGCGAAATTCTCAAAGAGTTAGGCCTGCGCTAAGCGGAATCATTTTAAGAACAGAGTGAAACCAGGAGTAAAGACCATGAAATATGTGATTGTCATTCCAGATGGCGCCGCCGACGAACCCCAACCCTCATTGGGCGGCAAAACTCCCCTCGAGGCTGCTCACATCCCCAACATGGACCGCGTCGCCCAGCAGGGGATTCTGGGCTGGGCCGATAATGTTCCCGCAAGCCTCACCGCCGCCAGCGATGTTGCCACACTCAGCCTCTTTGGCTACGACCCGTTGCGCTATTACACCGGGCGTGCTCCACTCGAGGCTCGCGCCATGG
>CAIWHS010000007.1 GCA_903912515.1 uncultured Planctomycetaceae bacterium | reverse complement strand
CGAGCCACTTGGTTTGCTTGAAAAATCAATCCTATATCAATCACCCTTTTTAGGGTTCAGAATATTGTCGATCTCTGCCTTCAAATCCTTAAGGTGAGCAACGGTGATTGGGTCCTTGGCTTTGGAACTTGCACCGGCAATTTCCTTGGCTAAGGACTCAAGCGAAACCCGGGCGACTGCACGAAGTTCGCTGTTGCGGCCTGATGGAGCAGATCCGCTGTTGCGGCGTGAGGGTGGGCCTGCGGGAATGCTGATGCCACTGTCGGCCGGTGTATTGAATTCACGGGCGAGCGTTTCAACATAATTCCTCTGCAATTGACGACGCAGCGGGTCAACCTTGGGTTCGGCAGCCTTTAGCTCAGAAAAGATGCCTGCCTGGAGGTCGGCAACCAATTCACTGGGCGTGTAGGCTTTCTCGCCAGACTGGGTTTCCCCATCCAGCAGTCGCCCGATAACCGAAGGCGACAGCATGGTGTTTAGCAACCCGCGTTGCTGGGATGCCACCTCGCTAGCCACGCCTGAATAGCGGAAAAGATTGATAACCGCAGGATTGGTCAACTTGGCGTTAGCCGAGGTTGAAAACGCGTTGTCGATTATGAATTTTACCGCAGCGCGCTGTTTTTCCTCAGGCACCTTGGTAAAACTTTCGCTTCCGCGTCCGCCTAAACTGCGAGTTTCCACAACACCACCAACCTGCTTGGCGACGGCATTGAGCCAACGGGCCCGACGACCCACCAACTCCTTATACGCCTCTTCCAAGAGGGAGTAATCCTCACCCTTGTTCACCGTTGCCGCAACGATGTGGTCCATGACGAGGTCGGTGTTTTTCAGGCCCAGAAGAGTGGCCTCCACAGGGTCATTGCCGATGTTCTCGGTCAGGACTGTTGGGTCAACCGTGCTGGGACCATCTTCTCCGCCAAAGCGCAGGAATGGCTCGGTAACCTGCTTGGATGCCCAATTATCCAAAGTTTCCTTTTCAGCCTCGGGGTTCTTTGCTGAAGGGATGCTCTTGTAGCCCCATTCAATAGCGAAATAGTCATAAGGAGCAAGGATTGGAATCAGGTTCTTGACGGGATGCTTATCTTCTGGTTGGGCTACATAATTGTGACGACCATAGGACATGATCGAAGCCACCGAACCATATTTTTCGGTAAACTTAGGGTCACGCAATTGCGCAATTGAATAAGCTTGGCTGGCGCGATGGTTATGGCGGAGACCAAGGGTATGACCCACCTCGTGGCAGCACACATAACGAATCAGCTCGCCAGTGAGCTCATCGGGCATAGGCAGTTTGCGGGCGCGGGGGTCCTGCGCTGAGCACTCAATGAAGTACCACATTTGGGTGAGCTTCACCACATCGTGCCAAAAAATGATATGCGCCGAAATAATTTCGCCAGAACGGGGATCATGCACATGGGGCCCCATGGCATTTGCGACCGGTTCTGCAACCCATCGGATGACCGAGTAACGGGCATCTTCCGGATCGAAGTTCGGGTCTTCCGTACGGGTCGGGGCATCTTTGCAAACTATGGCGTTCTTAAAGCCAGCTTTTTCAAAGGCGACAGCCCAATCCTCGACACCCTTCTTCAGATAAGGGCGCCATTTCTCCGGGATTTCTTTGCTGAGGTAATAGGTGATTGGCTTAACCACCTCGCTGACTTCAGCGTTAGGATCCTTCTTTTCTAAACGATACCGGGCAATGAATTCCTTATTCTTTGACCAGCCCAAGGGGTGGGAAAAGTCGGTGAAGCTTTCGGTGAAATAACCGACCCTAGGGTCGAAGTATCGCCCCATCATGGGTTGGTCAGGCAATTGCACCAGTGTGTGGTGAACCACTGCGGTCACACTGCGTGCACCGCCGCTACCTGCCCCTGCACCACCCAAGCCTGGAATTCCGGCCGGAGCACCTGCACGGAAGGTGATGGTTGCGTTGACATTAATATTGGTCGGGAAGGCCTTCACATCGGAAAGAAACGAACGCGAGGCGTCAACGCTAGCACCCGAAGTGCCCGAAGCCGCGCTAATGGGCAAATCGGCCAAACCATTGATAAAGGTGTCGCCCATTGAGATGACAGCGGATCGGTCTTTGCCTTCAGCCTCAACTGGGAAAACCGCCAAAATGGAATCGGTGTTGCTGGCATCTATGGACGACTGGATGGCCTTGCCATCTGATCGTTTACCAAACTGGCTCTTCCAAATATAAATCTTGTTGCCACGGCGCTCAAAACGAACCACTTCCTCACCAAGGGAGGCACCGCCCCAACTGCTGCCACCAGGCCCCTTGGCCACCTCGGCCCGCCACATAAACAATTTGCCAAGCTTGTCTTGGGGGATTTCAAATAAGACCTTTTCTTCAAACTTGTGCACAGCGAAAACGCCGGGCTGGGTAGTGAAGTCTTTGGTGACCACATCATCATACTTTTTGGGTTCGCCAGCCGCTGGTGGCCGGACCCCAGCAGCCCCGGCTGGGGCGGCTCCTGCGGGCGGAGCACCCCCGGGAGGGCCACCCGGACGACTAGGACGCTGTGCGAAAGCACTCAGAGCGCTCAATGTACCCCAAGCACAAAGGGCAAGATGAATCTTCTTCATTGAAATGGCTACCTGCGAAGAAATAGTGAATGAAGGAGGCATCTCATTCCACCAAAGATCAGCAAAGGCGCAAGCAAAGAGTTAAGGGCAAACAAGCAAAAACAGGCAAAATGTTACAGATTTGCGGATTTTTCCTTCAAAAACCCGATTTTCCAATCGGTACAACCAAATTACTCGCAGCCTTTTATTTTTTTAAAACCATCCTCAAAACCACTTTGTCTTCTGATTTGAGGAGGCAACTGTATTCCCTGCCTTCAAAAAATTTACCAGGAGGAGATTTGAATCATGGCCACTGGCAATCCAAAAAACTCAAAAACACCATCAGCAACCAGCAACGCACCCATTGAGCATAAATATAAAGAAGGATATACCCATATTGCCGTACTCTTGGACCGTTCAGGGTCAATGGAGTCGATACGGGCCGATATCGTTGGCGGGTTCAACACCTTTTTGGGCGAGCAGCAACAAGGTGAGGGGGAAGCAACCCTGACCCTGGTTCAATTTGATACCGGCAATCCATACGAGGTCCTTCAGGATACCCAGCCAATCGGGTTGGTTCCCCGGCTCAGCACAGAAACTTTTGTTCCCAGAGGCGGAACTCCGCTGCTGGATGCTATGGGTAGGCTGATCATCGATGTGGAAGCCAAGCTTGCCCGATTGAAGGAAAAGTCTCGCCCAGAGCATGTGGTTTTGGCAATCATTACCGATGGCCAGGAAAACCAAAGTTGCGAGTTCAATCGTCAACAAGTTTCAGGGATGTTGAAAAAGAAAGAGGATGACGGTTGGAAAATCGTTTTCCTAAGTGCCGATCTGGCGGCCATCAACGATGCCGTGGCAGATGGTGTGTCTTTTGCCCGCAGTATGGCTTTTGACAAAACAGCCAAAGGAACTTTTGATGCCATGGGGGCTTTCAGCGAAAAAGTGATGGCACTGCGAAAGTCGATAGCAAACGACATCGTATTCGAAGAAAAAGATAGGGCCAAACAAGGCATTGAAAAGCATCGCCCGCCAAGCTGAACCT
>CAIWHS010000006.1 GCA_903912515.1 uncultured Planctomycetaceae bacterium | reverse complement strand
GGGCCCGGTACCCGTGGCTCTGACAAACCGGGGCGCCATCCACGGCGGGAAATCTTTTCCCAGGTCGCCGCCATCTCCTTCCCGCGCACCACAGGTGAGGTCGGTTTGCCCAGCAGGCTGTCCTGCCGGTACCGGGCGCCCAGGTTTTCCGCCACCCAATGCTCATACGACGCCATCCAGTCGGCCAAATCCCTCACCAAACCCCCGGCAATTTCAACGTCTGCCCGGTTGACCGGTCTCCTCATGGCACCGAGGTCTCGGTGACAATGGACCGGACCGACAGGCTGAGCCGTCAATAAAAAAGGATTAAAAGTATAGCGTTTAATCCACAAAGCGTTTCCCGAGGCGTCGACCAGGAGGACGCCGAATCCCCAAAGGGACAAGCCTTTTTCCCCGCGAGTTCGCGCCTGGTACAGGGTTGATTGCGCGCTGGCGCGTGGCGGACGGATCCTGCACATCCCCAACTGGCACAAGAGATTGCCTTCGGTCCGGCGAATATCCTGCCCAAAGCACCACAACTGCTGGTCAAGAAGCCCGGCCAAGAAACGATTGCCTTCGGATGAACTCATCGGGAAACCCCATGGATTTTCAGGTAACTGCGGCGCATGGATCGAGACGAGCAAACAAAGGACACCACTTTCTGGGTCATCCTCGCAAACCAGCCAATCACCATTCCTGAGACCAGCAACAAAGCCTGAAGATTGAACGATGGATTGATCTGGGGCATTAACCTATCCCCTCACATGGTGCGCACTTAGTAAAACAAAATTAACCTTTTTCCAATACATTCATACTACAGCTTGTTTTAAACTTTTGTTCAACTTTGTTTTATTTTTATCTAAGTTTAATTTTGACAAGTACTTAAAAAATAAATTATGTTATTTTTCGTTGATTTATGTCTAAATTTTCAGGTTAATGGGTTGCCGATTAGTTGAACTTTGTTAAACATATTGGTGCTACTTCGTTTTACCTAAATGGGGTCCAATATGAATCACCGAACACACCTTCCAGGCCGTCGCACGGCCTTCACCCTGATCGAGTTGCTGGTGGTGATCGCCATCATCGCCATTTTGGTAGGCCTGATGGTGCCTGCTGTGCAAAAGGTCCGCACCGCCGCCAACCGCATGAGTTCCCAGAACAACCTGAAGCAATTGGGACTGGCATTGCACAACTTTGAAAGCACCCATTCACGGTTTCCCGGCCTGCGGCCGACCGGAACCTCCAACGCCACCTCCTTCGGGTTTTCCGTCCACGCCCAGTTACTGCCCTTCATCGAGCAGGAGGGCCTTGGGAAATCCATCGATCTGCAACAGCCTCTGTTTGTCGGAACATTTCCCTCGCCCAGCTTCGCCCTGAATCCATCGGCCACGGCGGCAGCGGCGACACCGGTGAAAACATTCCTCTGCCCGGGCGACAACCAGAAAAACCTGTTCACCACCAATAGCGGTGGGGGAATCCACGCTGGCACCAATTACGTGGTGAATTTGGGTTCTGGCATCGGGGGCGCGGGCACCTCCGGCCCTAATGGGGTGGATGCGCGCTTTCCAAGCAACGGAATGTTTCATTACGGATCGGGCTTGCAGATTGGAGACATAACAGATGGCACTTCTAACACCATGTTCATGTCGCAATGCCGGCTCGGCTTGGACCTGAATTTGAACAAGCCCTTTAGCCAACTCACCCAAGAGGAGGCCCGAAGGCAAACCGGCAATGTGGGCGGTCGGGGATTGTTCACAGGACCCGGAGGAGCCAATCCGGGCTACGGACCTTCACCGGCGATCGGTCCATCGGACCATATGGCTGTTACCAGTTGGCGGGGCACCCGGGGCGGTTCCTGGATCTGGGGCAACGCCACGGTGAATGGCTTCACGGCCGCCCAAACACCCAACGCACCAACGCCTGATGCAACTGCTCACGGCATGGGAATTCTCACAGCCCGCAGCAACTTTCCCGGTGGCGTGTGCGTCTGCTTCGGGGATGGCAGCATTCGCTTCGTTTCCGACCGGATCCAACTGGCCACCTGGCGGGCATTGGCAACCCGTGCCGGCGGCGAAGTGACCAGCAACGACTAGGTAAACGACTAGGTATAAAGGAAACTATTGCCATGCATCTGATCCTTTCATTGCTTCCGGGACTGGCCGCATCCTGGGCTGGGCCCGCCCCGGCCGCGCCGGCGTCCCATGCGGTCTGGGCGGGTTTCAGGGGGGACGGTTCCAGTTCCACCCTTGCGGCCGATCTTCCCTTGCGCTGGTCACCCGACCGGGGAATCGCATGGAAGGTTGGCATACCGGGATATGGGCAGTCCTCCCCGGTCATCTGGGGAGAATCCGCCTTCGTAACCTCGGTCGATGGGGCAGGGAAAGAGAGCCTGCTGATACACCGCGTGGATCTGGCGGAAGGGAAGGTCTCCTGGACCAAATCCATGAACGCATCCATGAAGGGGCGCAACAACCCGATGATGGCGCGGGCGGCACCTACCCCAGTGGTGGATGCCGACGGTATTTACGCCTTCTTCGAATCGGGCGATTTGGTGGCCTTCTCCCACAGCGGGGCCGATTTGTGGAGGCATTCGCTTGTCGAGATGGGGATCGAACCGAAGAACAACCACGGCCTCGGTTGCTCACCAGCGCAAACCGCCGACCGCATCATCCTGCTGATCGACCACGCCGGCCCGTGTTTTCTCGCGGCAATCGACAAGAGAACCGGCAAGATGGCGTGGAAAGCAGACCGGCCCCAGCGCTCCTCCTGGACTTCCCCGGTGGCCGCCCGGGTGCGTGACCGAGAGGTGGTCCTTGTCAGCAGCGCCGGTGCCGTCGATGCCTACGACGCCGTCACAGGTTCATTGTTAGCGAGTCAGGAAGGTTTGACCGGCAACTCCATACCTTCACCCACGGTCATCGGATCGAGCGTGTTCATAGGCGCAGGCGAAAACCGGATGAAACCTGATTTGGAGGCTTCCCGCAGGTCGAATTGTCGACTCGAACTGGTGGAGGATTCCGGCAAGTTCTCCTTTCGGAAAACCTGGGAAGGCACCAAGGCTATTTCCCACCATGCCAGCCCGGTCACCTGTGGCAATCAAGTATACCTTATCGACAAAAATGGCATCCTGTTCTGCCTGGACCGCGATACCGGTAAGGAGGTTTTTTCGAAGCGTTTACCCAATCATCAATGGGCCACGCCTATCTCTGCAAATGGCAAACTATTCCTGTTCGGCAAGGATGGCGTGACCACCATCCTCAAGGCCGGCCCGGAATGGAACCTTGTCGCCAATAACCGACTGTGGAGCGAGCAGGATTTCCAAAAACGCAAGGATGCCGATGTGCTCAAGGCTAAGGAGGAGGAAGCCAAAAACCCTCCCAGATCTCCCGGTCCAACTGGCCGGCCGGGCCGCGGTGGGCCCGGAGGAGGACCGCCCTTGCCTCCGGCTGAGCTTGAGGCCACCCGCGCCTCCGCCGTGGGAGATGTGGTCTACGGGGCGGCGGCTGTGAGCGGTCGCATCCTCATCCGGACAGGTACGGATTTGTATTGTGTTCGAGGCGAAATGGAAAACGGGAAGGCAGGCGAAAAATGAAAAGCAATCTGTTCCTTTGCCTGGTGGCATCTGCTGTTTGCCTGATGACAGGATGGCCTGCCCAAGGCCAGAAGCCTGGCCACACCAAAACACCGGCACAGCCCCCCGATAAATTACCCGATGGTGCTAAGCCGTTGACCAGGCTGGTGCTCCAGGACCAGCACGACTGCACCGTGCGCTGGCTGGATGTCTTCTCAACGCGTGACGGTAAAACGGGTATCACAAACCAACCGTGGTGGGCCAATTCCCCGCACTGGATCCGAAACGTCAGAAACTGGTGCAGATGCGTGAATCAGGCGGGGTGATCGTCGTCGGCGTGCGGGATGAAAACAAGGGAGCCTTCGGAAGCGGCCATGTGGTGATCGATTCCGGGATTGGCAAATCGGATCATGGCGACCACCATCGCATAAGGCGTATACCCTTCTGCTGCACCGGCTTGAGCCATCCAACAACGCACTGTGGCTGGAGGTGAAGGCTGAGGTTCGGCTGAACTCCGGGGTACTGGTGCTGCATGACACTGTCCTGAACAAGCCTTACGCACGTAAGATGGACCAAGTCCATCACATGTGGTCCGGCAAGCACCATGCAGCCGGTGGCCCGCGCCTGGTCCACCTCCGCAAGAATCTGCAACTTGTCCGGGCCCCCGATGATCCGCCTCGACGGCCTGACCAAAACCTCGGAATCCCGCCTGACGCCGTTCTGATTGCTTGTGGACATGGTCAATTCCCCCTGAAACCATTCAACCACTGATAACTCCGGTGGTCTCACGGGATGTTGACACAGGGGGAAGTGTTACAGAAAACACCAAACATCCTTTGGGTTCCTAACTGTTTCTAGCCAAACGCCCGTGGCCGGTTTCAAATGGATTGCCAAAAATACCTGAATAAGCGATACTATTCGCTGCTTTCGCAACCGGGTTTTTCTCACCCATTTGCAGGGTATTCCTTCAACTTGCTACCGGTCCAACCATGCCCATTCCAGTCACCTGCGCCTGTGGCAAAAAATTGAACGCCCCAGACACCTTGGCCGGTAAACGGGCCAAATGCCCCACCTGCCAAAAACTGGTCCTCATCCCCGAACCGCTCGAGTTGATCGAGAATGAAGTGGAACTGCTGCCCAAATCTCCCCAAAAACCCCCCGCTTCCAAAACCCAAACCCGCTCCCTCCCCGCCAAACATCAGCCAACCCCAACCGCCTCACAAGCCACCGCCCCGCCAAACCCAGCCCCATCCAAACAGTCCGATCCCACACCTCCAGTTGACAACCAAACTGAACGCTTCAATTACCTATCAAAAAAGATCAACTCAGCCTTCCTAAAAGAAAAGATTGAGCCGGTCAGCACCCCGCTGGGTTACCGCTTGGCCATATTCGCCGTGGCCCTGCTGATGGTCGTGCTGCCCCTCTTCTATCTCGCCTTGGTCGCATCTGCAGGCTACGGGGTCTGGTACCACGCTTTTAACAATACGGGCATCATCGGTGCCATATCCTCCAGCGGCACGCGCGCCAGCGGCAAGACTTTTGCCTTCGGCCTCATGCTGTACCTCACGCCCATTCTTGCTGGGGCACTTCTGGTGCTGTTCATGCTCAAGCCGCTCTTTGCCCGAGCAATGCCCCACCCCGGGCGCCGGTCCCTCAAGCAAAGCGAGGAACCGCTGCTGTTCGACTTCGTTGGCAAGGTGTGCGACGCGGTCGGCTCACCTCACCCTTCGCGCATCGATATCGACAACCAGGTCAACGCCTCTGCCAGTTTTCGCAGCGGCTTGCGCAGCTTTTTCGGCAACGACTTGGTCCTGACCATCGGCATGCCACTCGCAGCGGGCCTCAACCTGCGCCAGTTCGGCGGCGTCCTCGCCCACGAATTCGGCCACTTCGCCCAAGGCGCAGGCATGCGCCTCTCCTATGTCATCCGCTCGATCAACTTCTGGTTCGACCGTGTCGTCAACGAGCGCGACGAGTGGGACGAAAAACTCAAAGACTGGTCTGCCGCCCTCGATTTCCGCATCGGCTGGATGCTCTACATCGCACGCTTCTGCGTCTGGCTCACCCGCAAGTTGCTCTGGTGCCTGATGATGATCGGGCATTTCTTTAGCGGTGTCCTCATGCGCCAGATGGAATTCGACGCCGACCGCCACGAGGCCCGCTTCTCAGGCGGCACCACCTTCGCCTCCACCGCCCGTCAAATGCTCATTCTCAACCTCGCTGAAAATGGTGCCATGTCCGACTTGGGCGATTTCCACCGCGAAGGCCGCCTGGGTGATAATCTGCCCAAACTGATCCTCCTCAACGTCGACCAGATGCCCGCAGAGCTGCTCAGCCATGTCGACGAGATCATCAACGATTCCAAAACTGGCATCTTCGATACCCACCCAGCCGATAGCGCCCGCATCCAAAGCGCTCAAAAAGAAGACCCCCAAGGCATCTTCCGCCTGGAACTGCCCGCAAGTCACCTGCTCCGCGATTTCGACCAAACCGCCCGCCAAGTCACTTCGGATTTCTACCGCGAAATTTTTGGCGACGAGCTCAAAGAATCCGCTATCCATGAAGTCGAAGGCCTGGTCGAACGACAAAAAGTCGAGCAAAAAACCATGGGGGCGCTCACCCGTTTCTTCCAAGGCAAACCACTGTTGTCCAGGCCCATGCCAAACCCCGATGAGGCCACCAAGCCCGTCACCGACACCACAGCGGTGGAAAAGCGCCTGCGCGACGCCCGTGCCCTGGCACTTGATCACGCCCAGGATTTCACCGCTGCATCGACCAAATTCGAGGATCTCAACACCCGCCTGATCGAAACCCGCTTGGCAGAAGACCTGCTCAAAATCAACCTCCCCGTGGCCAAAAACGATTTTCAGACCGACCTCACCACCCAAACAACCATTCTCGAATTCAGACGCAAAACCGAAAACCGCCTCAATAACCTGGTGCAGCAAATCACCCCGTTCGAGACCTCCACCGCGGCACGCCTCTACTCGGCCCTGCGCCTGGCCCAAGCCCCCGCCAACCAAGCCCAGCTCAATCAACAAGGATTTTCAAGCGACGAACTCCCTCGCCTGATCCACCTCTTCAAGCTGCTCAATACAAACATCCCACAGGTCCAACTGCTGCTGACAGCCAAACTCGCTTTGGAAAAATTGTCTGCCTATCTCGAAAGTCATGCTGATAAAAACGATAAGCTGCTACCCAAATTCAAAGAGCTGGTCGAAAACCTGGCTGACGCGGCCGCCGACCTCCGGGCCGCATTCACAGATCAGCCTTACCCTTTCGACCACGGGGAAGCAGGAATCTCCTCGGCAGAATACATCTTAAAGAAGCTGCCCAATGTGGAAAAACCAGGCGAAGTCCACGAGGCTGCGGAAGCCCTACTCGACCGCGTGCCCATGCTCCATGCCCGTGTGCTGGCCCGTTTATGCCAGATTGCCGAGGCGGTGGAAACCAACCTGGGCCTCAAACCGCTGGAAGACCCCGAAAAGTCCGCGTCACCCGATAGCGCTGACCACGGGGAATGATCGACACCTAAAAACGCGATCCAAGCCAATCCTCACTCTGCTCCCAAATCCTCCAAGACTCTCCACTGCCCGGTTTTATAGGGTGTGGGTACTTCCTTTAGACCCTCATTCAGCATTACCCAATCCCGCGCCGAAAAAGTCGCAAGCACCTTTTTAATCCGTTTCTTGTCCCGCGTCAGGCAGTTGACAACATACGGTTCAAAGGTGTCCCAGTGGCCCTTGCTAGCATCGCCCGCATAACCCGCCACAGTGCCCAAACGCATGCCATCCTCACCAGGGCCGCCTGTCATCTTCGAAAGCGGGTACTTGCCGATCTTGATCACCCAGTGCTCTTCTCCTGCCCCACAATCCAAATCCGTAATCACCGCCACCAAACCCTTATCCGCATCCACCACCACACCCGGGTTGGCACACCCATAAATCATGGTTCGGCTGAACAAATGCCAGCCATACGCGCATATCAATAGGGTTCCTATTCCCACCCCCACAAACCCCGAACCGGTTTTGCCCCCATCCGGTTTCGTAAAATTCCACGCCCCAAGCGCCAACAGCACCAAGGCTATAGCCACCATCACCAATGTGCCAGTGGGGCTGTTCATAAAGGCAAACAACACATCCACCTTCACATTGCCCGGATTGCTCGCGTGCGTGTCACCACTCAATTTCCGGTCATATTCCGTCTGCTCCGGCGCATCCGACCTGCTCTCCGGCTCCGCATCGTATTCTGCAAACTTCTCAGCCTTAGTTTTCGGACGGGCCGCCCTTGCCTTGGGCAATGGCACCTCGTCCACCAACTCCGCCTCATCAATGAACTCAATCTCGTCCTCGATCAACTCCAGCACCTCGGGCACTACCAGCATCGCGCTGCAGGCAGGGCACTTGGCCTTCTTGCCAGCCAAGGTATCCGGTGCGTTCAATTTTTTACCGCACTTGCAGCTCACCGAAATGGGCATAATAAGCCTCCCAATAATCCAAGACCAGACACCATCCGAACAATTCAATAGACTGCGACACTCATCTTAAATCACTGGCCCCCCCCAGCGAAAAGGGCCACTAAATCCGCCAGCCACCAGTTGCCTAAAAGGTTCAGGGCCCCGCCACTTCAGGCGGGCTGCTGCGCTAGGGTATCACCCGCACCGCCACGCCCTCGCTCCAAGGCCCACAGCGACCGGTGCCATCTCGCCACCTCGCCCGTACCCGGTACTCGCCCGGCTTGGAAAAGACTTCAGCAGCAATAGCCATGGTCGTCTCCAGCCCCGATTCCTTCACCCAGTGCTCGGCCAATTCATACCAACCAGCCTGGCCAATTCGCCCAACACGCCATTCCAGCGCCGCCGGCTGGTGCTGCGCCGGCGAGACAAACCCCGTGGCCTTGAACCGGTATTGCCCATCGCCAGCCACTGCCACCACTGGCCGCGTCGGTATCGCCTCGTCTTTGGACTCATGGGCCAGATACCCCCAGCCGTAGCCGCGCTGGTCTCCATCATTGGGCGCATAGTTCTTGGTCGGCCTTGAATCGGTGCAAAATTCCACCAGATACTTTTTAAACCCCGCAAAGTCGTTGGTCGCCAGCGTGCGCTTCCACGGGCCGCCAAAATGCCCTCCTTCAGCGGGATTCACAAAATACGATCCCTTCTGGTTCATCCGTGGGTGGTTGTTCCACACCGCCTCATCAAGCCGGGGCCAGTCCACAGCAAAACCCTTGGGAGTCAAAGCCAACGACAAATCCTCTACCAGTTGCCCCACCTGACCCCCTTGCCTGGTGGTATCCGACGCAAACAGGTCCAAAATCTCCCGGGCCCGGTTGCGGTATTGCAGCGCCAACGCCGGATGGTTCAAACAACCAATCGCCTCAATATGCCCCGGCTGATGATGACGCGGCACAAACAGCATGTCGTTATCCCAAGGAATAGGTGCCCACAGCCCGTCGGGCTGACGGTAATAACCATGGTTGCCATCAGGGCGCAGATCCACATTCCCAAGCAACCGGTTCATCGCATGGAAGCTGAAGTAGGCGGGCAGGTTCAGATTTTTCCGCCACCAATCCTCGCTCGGGTTGGACCGCATCCCCGCCACAAACCCCTCCCACAGCTTGCCGCCATCGGTCATTCCCTCGGGCGTGTGCTTGATGCCGCTTTGCACACTGATGGTCAATCCATCAGCAAGCCGCTTTTCCCTGTCCGCCAGCAGCTTGGGCTTCATGTCCCCCAAAGCCACATAAACACCCCACAGGTCACCCAGGTAGGGATCCTTCGCCGACACCTCCTCTACACCCTGAACCACCCGCCATTGCACCCAAGTCACCGGCGGGCTCGGCACACCCGCCAGCCGGTAGGCTCGCATCGAGAGCACCTCATCCAAACCGGTCACACCGCGCAATATGGGCAGATAGGGGGTCGATCCACCCGGATTCAAGTTCAGGCTCCCAAGCCCCGATGGAAATGGCTTCCCCGCATGGTCCACAAACGGCAAATCATGCCCTTTGTTGAACTTCAGGCCCCATTTGTTCTTGCCGGAAATGTGCGTGCTACCCTGCCCCCGGTTGCTGAACTCGATATGGTCATACACAACACCCCTGTAGACGATGGCGCCCTGCTGTTTCTGTTTGTGAAAATTGCCATCCCATTGGCT
>CAIWHS010000005.1 GCA_903912515.1 uncultured Planctomycetaceae bacterium | reverse complement strand
GCTGCTCAGCCCCCAGGATCCGAATGGGCTGGTTGAGGCTTTGCAGGGAATGAAAAAAACGGGGCCGTCGCCTGCATGAACCCAAAAGCCTAGTTTGGCCGCCATCAACTAACTGCATGTCTTAAATGGGAAGGTTTTGGTCGCGTTTTATGAGAGTTGGTATTCCAGATTTTAAATTCGTTCACACACTCCTTCGCCAACTAGCCCACCGGGAGCTAAAAGTGGAAATTTTGCATTTTTGATAAGGTAAATGAGCGCGAGTGGTCTGGTAGGTCGTCTCCACCCGCCGCCAGTTGGTGGATCTACCCGTCGAAGAAGTGACATGGGTGGTAACTAAGCATTACAGGGATGGCAAAAATGCGCTGATTTGGGCTAGTTCCCTGTTTTTTCCTGGACGGCTTTTTTCATGTTTTTTGAGGCCATGGCCAGCAGCATGGCGTGGTGGGTTTGGGCTTTATGGTTCGGGGTCATGCTGACAGCGAATGCTGGGTAAACGCACCTGCAGTCGTCATCATGCTTCATGGGTGGGCCGCCGCATTTCAAGCAATTCCAAGCGCCATCGGGCTTTTTCAGAGTCCACTGGGGTCGAGGGCCTTACGGGTGATAGGGCGCAACTTAGCCGGTACTGGCATTGGCCAGCGCCATGGTGGCGGCGGTGGCGACTATCTCGGTGTCCCAAAGGGGCGAATCACCCCTTGCCGCCCAGGTTGCCAGTTTTTGATACGCTCCACGAAGAAACGGTTTGCCTCGGCCAAGCTAGTACCCGGTTGGTTCGCCACCGCCGGTCGAGCCAGCAGATGGGGGTAGTTGGTGTGGCAGGCGCCGCACTGGGGCTAGCGGGGGCAGAGCAGGGAGGGGGGAATCGAGGGTTCTGGTGGCCATTTCCCGCGAGAATTCCATGATCAGGGGGTATCGGGGGTGATCTGGCCGGGTTTGGGAACCTTGTGCGGCGGGCGAACAGGGTGGCCATCAGGGCCGGGATAAGGGCGAGGGGAAGGTTCGCAAGGGAAATTTTCTGGAAACTATTCGACCAACGAATTTTGAGCGCAGTGAAATCCCAGGAAAAAACGCGGAAAAACGCGAATTTTTGCGAATTGGAAAAATTCCATGTCCGAATCGGGGCCGCCCGGAGCATTAAACGGTACGGGACGGGACAAACCCGGACCTGAAAGGAAAAACCAAGGGCAGGGGACGCGGCGATGAACGGTAAGAACCAAAAGAGGCGGCTTGGTCTTGAGCAACTTGAAACGCGGGCCACTCCCGCCGTGGCCAGCATCGCGCTGAACGCCGGGGTGCTGGACATCCGCGCTGACAACACGCAGTCGGACATTACCCTGACCACGATCCTCAATCCGTCGGGCACCACCTCGGTGAAGGTGGTCGAGGGGGGCACGACATGGAACTATACCAAGGTGACCCGCATCGAGTTCCGTGGGGGCAGCGCAAATGACACGGTCACCAACAACACCTTTGGCATGCCGATGAGCGCATGGGGCGGCGAGGGTAACGATACATTCCTGGGCAGCTCGGGCGCGGACTACCTGAATGGCGAGGGTGGCCATGATTTGCTTCAGGGCGGGTTGGGTGCCGACGAGATCTGGGGCGGCGACGGCAACGACACGCTTCAGGGCGGAGGTGGCAACGACCGGATGATGGGAGGCGAAGGATCGAATATCCTGTCCGGAGATGGCGGCGCGGATATTCTCTTTGGCGGATCCGGCATCGATTTCCTCTATGGCGGCGATGGCAACGACACGCTGGCAGGTGGGGTGGGTGACGACACCATGGACGGCCAGGCTAACGATGACACCGTCATCGGTGGGGACGGCAATGATTATGTCACAGGCGGGAACGGGAACGACCAGCTTTATGGCGACGGTGGCAATGACCGGCTGGAGGGCGGGTCGGGCAACGACACCCTGAGGGCCGGCGCCGGGGATGACACGCTGTTCGGCAACAACGATACCGACACCCTAATCGCCGGTGATGGCAACGACTGGCTGGAGGGTGGTGCGGGCAACGACACCCTGTACGGGGAGAACGGGCGCGACCGGCTATACGGCGGCACGGGCAACGACTACTTGTCCGGAGGTGATGGCAACGACGGGCTGTACGGCGGCACCGGAACCAACACCTACTATGGACAAGACGGGGCCGACCGGTTCCTGATCATGTCCGGTGAGCGGATCATGGACTCCGCCGCCATGGATGCGACGATCACCTTCGTCAACCTGCCGGTCACCACCATCAATTTGACCGGGTTCGGGTCCTGCACCTTCGCGGCAGGCGCCTGGAGCGAAGCTGAGATCATGACGATCGACACGGCGCTGAACAACCTGCACAGCCACACCAACAACACGGTGCTGCTGGAAACGGCGACCGGGGGCGCCGTCACCTACCAGCGCGCGGGTGCCCAGACCTCTGGAAGTGGCACCATCGGGGGCTGGAATTCCGGCGGGGGAACCATCGCCTTCACGAACGCAGGTTTCTCCAGCGAGATCTGGACCTGCGAGGTGGTCTACCACGAGATGGGGCACAACTGGGACACCCAGGGGGAGAACCAGTTCATCAATGATTTCCGGGCGCTGAGCGGTTGGGTCAACGAGGCATCCTCCCCCGGGGCCCAGTATTCCGCCTCCAGAGCTTCGGGCGACTCGTGGTGGTACAACACTGCCCTGGCTGGCTTCGCACGAAATTATGGGCGTTGGAACCCGATGGAGGACTATGCCACCACCTGGGAGACCTACTTCCTGGACAAGTACCATGGCACCACCAACGGCAACGCCGCCGTGCAGGCGAAGTACGACAATCTCGACCGTCTATTTGCCTCGGTTCGGACACCGGACCCATCCGCCCTGGCAAACCTGCTGGCCGCACAGGACATCTCGCGGCTGTTGACCCGATCCTGGAGGGGGAACATCGGCGACTTACAGGTTCACATCTGATTGGTCGCGTCCCGGGCGCCTTCTGAAGAACACCGAACTGGGCGGGGCCATCCCGCCCAGTTCGCGTTTTTGGGGTTCGGTTCGGGATTTCAGAATGCTGGAACAACTCAGTGGTTGGCTGCAAATACGGGGAAAAACATGATGAACCTGGGCAAAGGACTGGGCGGAATACTGGACGCCTTGGATATCGCCCAGCAGGCATTGCTGGTCGCCCAACGGGAACGGGACCAATTAGAGAGTATGCCGAGGGGGAGTGGCTGGTTTGGCTGAGGGCCATTTTGGCAAGCACGGTGGGTAGCAATCTGTGGCACTTCAGCATCCAAGGCCGAGACATGGTCCGGGAGCGGTCGTTGGAAGGGGCTCTGGACCAGTTGAACGCCAGGATTGGCTTAAAAATAGATTGCCGGGTGGCGCTGAAAAAATGCACAGTTTTGTCTGCACCAGCACCCGGGCACTTCCGCGCCCGGCTCGCCAATTAGGTACTTGGGGGGGGGCGCAGATGAAATTTTTGGGGTTTTGTTTGCACTAGTACCCGGGCACTTTTGAGGCTGGCTCGCCAATAAAGTACTTGGGCGGGAGGCGCAGATGAAATTTGCGGGGTTTTGTTTGCACTAGCACCCGTGCACTTTTGAGGCTGGCTCGCCAATAAAGGGTCCTTCTGGGAATTTTGTGGATTATTGCCAGTTGGTGTTGAAGTAGCCGGTGGCAAGGATGCCTTCGGGGCCTTTTTGGAGCATGGATGTGTCATGGATGAAATAGTCTGGGAAGGAGCTTCCGGAGACCCAGAGGGAGAGCCTGTGGGTGAGGCGGATGCCTTCGGGGCCTGTGCCGCCTTGGATAACGATTGAGCCTTCGGGGTCGTTTGGCATTGGGCGGACGAAGACGGCTGACAGGTTTGGGCCTGCTTTGGTGCCACCGGGCCATTGGATTTGGTTGGCGCGCACATGGATGGGGGAATCTTTGAGCAGCAGGGCCATGGCTTTGTTGTTTTCCTCGTTGCCTAGGAGCACGAGATTGCGGCCTTGGAAGGCTTTGGGGTTTTGAACCCAGTCGGTATCGGTGTGGATTTGGATGGCGCCGTTACCGCGATAATAGAAGACCTCGGAATCGAAGCGGGCTTTTGCCCAGTTGGCTTCGGTTTCTTCTGGGGAGCCGGAGGTGCCTACCAAGTAGGCCATGTTGCGTTTGAGGGCCTCTTTGATAGGTCCGGCGCGGCCGGGTTTTTTGGAGTTGGCGGCGATTGGGGAATCTTGCAGTTTCCAGCTATTGTCGGTGCGCGTGAAGCGAATGGGTTTGTTGTTTTCGAAATTGGGGACGGAGAGGGTTTGGCCATCGAGTGCGATGGACCAGGTGGTGGTTTCTTTCCAGCCTGGGTTGTGCAGGGACAGGCCGGTGACATTGGTTGAGGTGGCGGTGATGGTTTTGGTGGTGGGGTTTGCCTTGAGTTGGATGGTGGACAACTGGCCCCATTGGTCTTGGGATTGGATTTCGGCCCACGCCATGCGGCAGGAGATGCCTGGGTGGTAGGTGCGGAAATCGATCGACAGGGTGGATTCGTTTGCAGGTCTGGGATGTTCGGACAGGTACTGGGTTAATGGAGGCCAGTCGACGCAAGCATTGCCCCACCAGTGACCGGCGCCGGGTTGCTCGCGGTAGGCGAAATCGGGGTGGAATTCGGCCAGTTTGGTGCGCATGGTGCGGGCTTGGTCGACAGGGACATTGTCATCGGCGTCGCCATGAAGGATGTAGACGCCACGGGTGGTCAGGTTGCGGACGAGGCCGAGGGTGTCGCTGAGGTTGGTGGCACGGTTGAGTATTTTGCCAATTTCGGACTGGGATTCTGGGCGTTTGACGCCGGCGTAGGAGAACATGCTGATCCAGCCGGCAGAGGGTGCGATGGCGCCAAAGCGGTCTGGGAAGGTGGCGCCGATATGCCAGGTGCCGTGACCGCCCATGGAATGGCCTGTGAGCCAGGTTTTGTCGGGGTTGGTGTTGAGGATTTTTTGGTTGAGGTCGAGGACCTCGAGGGCATCCATGCGGCCCCAGTCTTCCCAATCGAAGCCGTAGGGCCGGCGGTTGGTGGGGGCGACAACATGCGCCCAGGTTTTGGGGGAGTAGGTGGCGGCTTGGCCGATGCCTTCAACACTTGCGCCGTGCAATGAGAGGATGAGGCCGGGTTTTTCTGGTTGGGACGGGGCGGAAGCTGTTGGTGCGGGCTGTTGGGTGGCTGCTGGGACCAGGCCGTAGTATTGGGCTGAGCCTTCGATTTGGCTGATGAAGGTGGATTTGCGGGTGGCGGAGGGTGGTTTGACTTCGAGAGTGAGGGTGGCCTTTGCGGTGGACTGATTTTTGGGGCTATTTACCAGCAGTTCCAACTTGGCTTGGCCTTTGGGCAGGGCGGGGTGTTCGAATTGGAATGGGACTTTGTGCATGCTGAATGGGAGGATGGTAGGCACCTTGGTGGATTGGGAAACTCCCTGGATGGTGGCGGTGAGTAGGCAATCGTTGAGTGGGGTTGCGGTGCAATTTCTAACGACCACGCCGGCTACAGGGTTGCCGGATTGGTTTTCGACCAGGTCTGGGAGTGTGGCATCGGCGGGGGAGAGCTCCAGCGGGCCGGAAGGTGGGCGGAGCTTGGGGGTGATGGCACCCCTACCGCCGGCGAAGAGGAACTCGTTTGTGCCTTTTTTGAGAGCGACGGGCAAGGCGAGGTAACCATTGCCATAGGGATCGCCTGGGCGGGGGTGGCCGTTGACATAGACGAGGCCGTGACCGCGGGCTTCGAGCACCATGGTGCGGTCGGTTGGGCTTTGCACAATCCATAGGGCGTAGCCGCCCCTGAGGGCGCGGTGGGAGATGGAGCCATCTTGGGCGGCATCTGCCTTTTCCCAAACTGCATCAGTTTGGGGCAGCTTTTCACCGGGGATTGGGGTTTTCCATGTGCCGGAAACGATCAGTGCCTCGACGGGATCGGTACGGACGGGTGTGCGGCCAGATTTGGCGGCGGCGGGTATGAGGAGGAATTCTTTGGGGGTGATTGTGTCTGACTGCGGGGGGAGTTGGGCAGTGGCAAGTAGCAGCAGGGCAAGCATTTTGGAAAATCCATTTATTGTGGTGGGACCGGTGAGGGCTATTTGAACAGCTTAACTGACTGTGGGTGGGATTGGGAATTGAGATAGGGAGTGGGGTGGTTTGGATGGGCGAGTGTGGATTTGAAAAATAGCGGGTGATTTTTAGTTGAGGTTCTAGCTAACGGAAGGGGGGGCGAGCGGGAGGGCCATGTTCGATGGCATGGGTGACTTTTTTGTTTTTGCTGGTTTTGGGTGGCAATAGGGATTAGGCTGTAGCGATTGGAACTTATGAGGGAAAAGCATGGCCCGCCTTCTTTTGAGTGTTTTTGCAACGACTTTTTTGGTTTTTCCCGCCTTAGGGCAAGAGGTGCCCAAGCTGGGCCCTATTAGCCCGGATGAGCCGGTGGCCAAGGAGTTTTCGGCACAATTGGCGGCCAAGGCGTTGGATTCGGCATCGGTGCATTGGACACGGCAGCGTCAGTGCGGGACGTGTCATACGAACTTCCCTTATCTGCTTGCACGACCGGCGTTGGGCGATCAGGCGGGCGGTAGTCTTGCTGAGGTGAATCGTTTTTTTGAGAACCGGGTGAAGAATTGGGACAAGGGTGGGAAGGGGGATGCGCCGCGCTGGGACACCGAGGTGGTGGCGACGGCTGCCACCCTGGCGCTTGCTGATGCGAGGAATGGCAAATTGCGCCCTGAGACACGGCTTGCCCTGGACCGGATGTGGACCTTGCAGAAGGCTGATGGCGCGTGGGATTGGCTGAAATGCAACTGGCCGCCCATGGAGCATGACGACTATTACGGAGCGGTTTATGCAGCTTGGGGAGTTGGGATGGCGCCCGAGGGGTATGCGAAAACAGCGCAGGCGATGGCGGGGTTGGAGAAGCTGAGGGGGTATTTTGCAAAAAATGCCCCGCCTGAGACGCACCATGCGCTGTTGCTGGCGATGGCCTCGACCCGTGTTGATGGTTTGATGAGTCAAGACAAACGCAAAGAGTTGATTGCCAAAGTGCGGAAGGACCAGCGTGCTGATGGTGGTTGGAATCTGGCCTCCTTGGGGCGGAGCTGGAAGGGGAATGATGGCCGCAAGCCGGACATTGGGTCGCCTAGCGATGCTTATGCGACCGGGCTGGTGGTGATGGCTTTGTCGGCGTGCGGGTCTGAAGGGGATTTGCAAGCGATGGTGAAAGGGGCGGACTGGATACTTGCCAACCAGAGGCAATCGGGCCGTTGGTTCACCCGGTCGTTGAACAATGACCAACATCATTACATAGCCAATGCCGGCTCGGCGTATGCCATTTTGGCGTTGGAGGCGTCGGGCAAACTAAACAATGTCGTGAATGGTAGGGATGACTAGATTGGTTAGCGTTTGGGGGCAGGGGCGTGGGGGTCGATCTGTTCGCCCCAGCGTGGCAGGATGCCGAGATCGATATCGAAGAGGTCGAGTAGGCGGCAAGCGGTGTTGGTGATGGCCTCTTCCAACGATTTTGGGTGGGCGTAGAGCATTGGCACTGGTGGCGCGACGATGGCGCCGGCCTCGGTGACCGTGACCATGTTGCGCAGGTGGATGAGGTTGAGGGGGGATTCGCGCACAGCCAAAACCAGGCGGCGGCGTTCTTTGAGAGTGACATCGGCGGCGCGGGTGAGCAGGTTTGAGGCGATACCGCAGGCGATTTCGCCCAAGGTTTTGACTGAGCAGGGGACGACAATCATGCCCTTGGTTTTGAAGGAGCCACTGGCGACAGCAGCGCCTATGTCGTCGATGGGGTACCAGGCATCGGCCAGGTCTTTCAGGGAGCGGTTGCCTGAGGGCAATTCTTGAACGAGGGTGCGCTCGGCTGCACGGCTGACGATGAGGTGGGTTTCAATAGGTGTGGGGCGGAGAAGTTCCAGCAGGCGTAACCCGTAGGTAACGCCGCTTGCGCCGCTAATGCCAACAACCAGCCGCTTGCTGCTTTCCATGATTTAGTCTCCCAGAAACATAGTAGCGAATGGGGGCAGGCGCAGTCGGTGCAACCGGCTAGCGCCTGCGGGGAGGGGTATGGATTGGTTGGATTAGGTGGGTTTAGCGCACGGTGAAGTGATTGGCCCACTGGCCTGTGTAGGGGTTGTAGGCTTGGTGTTGATTGATGAGGCGGCCCGTGTAGGGGTTGTAGGCTTGCTGGGAGGCCATTCTGGTGCCTGTGTAGGGGTTGACGGCCATGCCACCGCGCCATTGGGCGCCGTTGTAGGGATTTATGGCTGAACCAATGGTACCGACATTGCCTGTGTAGGGGTTGAAGCCGGCAACTTGGCGATTGAAAGTTCCAGTGAAGGGATTGTAGCCCTGATTCCAGCCAGTGACTTGGGCCCTAGCGGGGATGGTGAGGGCGAAACATGCCATGGCGACAAGGAACCACTGTTTTTTCATTGGGAACACTCCTGATTTGGCTGGGGTTATTTTTGTTCGACAACTTCTGCTTTCTTTGGCTTGAGGACGGGTTTACCCACCTCGTTGAGATCGAGTGAGCCACGGAGCTTGAGGTCGCTGCCGGGTTCTTTGCCTGGATCAACGGTGTAGAAGTGGATGAGGTTGGTGCTGTTATCGACAACGAGCAAATTGGTGATATCCGTTTGGACGACGGTGTAGCGGGCGGTGGATGTGGCCTGTTGGGCGCGCACTTCGGATTGGCGCAGGAGTGCGAGCGTGCCGCCGGCGATGATGCCGACGAGAAGGATGCGGCCTATCCAGGTGAGGGTCTTGTTCATGGGGTTATTTCCAGGTTTTATTTGGCCAATTCAACGGGGGTAAGGGAAGCGCTTTTGATGTTGAGCTGTCCCGTTTTTCATTCTAATGAATGGGTAAAGACAGACAATCTGTCGGTTGAGCATGTTGGTGGAAGAAGGAAGCGGTTTTTAATTGGCAGCTAGCAAATTTTGCCCCTCATTCATGTTTTGCCAATTCAAAAATAGTATTTGAACGCTTTGTTTTACCGCTGTGGGCCTGTCTGGGCATAGAATGTGAGGCCCTCGAGGAAGCCCTGTGATTACCTTCCATTGCCTGAATTTAGAGTGTGGGAGGCGCTTGAAGGCTGCTGAAAAGGCGGCTGGCAAAACCTTGGCCTGCCCCAAATGCAAAACCAAGGTCAGGGTGCCGGCTTTGGTGCCGGCATCGAGTGAAACGCCCGCCCTTTCGGGGGAGGATCTTGAGGCGGTTTTGCTGGCGGAGTTGCCGGACATTTCTAAGGGGGAAAAAAGGGAACGGATGATCGCCACGGCCACGGCGATTCTGGCGCAAATATTACTTTTTCTTTTGATGCTCTTGATACCGGTGGGCCTTGGGCGTGGGCCTAGCGGGGACGGTATGGCCGAGATTGGCCTAGCCCAGCTGGATGGAGAGCAGCTCACCAACACCGACGATGGCAACCTGGATGACTCGGCGGCATCGGCGGGAGGGGAGGCCAGTGCTGACCTTGCGGCCTCGGCGGAAATTGGCGCCGCCCAGGCGAGTGACGCGGCGGATGGTTTGGAGCTTTCGCTTGGTGCCGCTGGTGGGGGTGGTGGCAGCGGGGGTGAGGGTTTTGGGTTTGGGGGCAAGAGCGGCGGCGCTGGGGAAGCCAGCTTTTTGGGCACCACTGCCAAGGGGCACCGATTTTGCATCATTGCGGACAACTCTGGCAGCATGAATGGGCCACCTTTAGAATATGTTAAAGATGAAATTCTCAAGACCATTGGCAATGCCAAGGGGTCGGCCAAGTTCACGGTGGTTTTTTTCAACAGTTTTGCCGAGTTGCCGCCCAACCCGCGGTGGATTTCGGGCAGGGACGAGCTTGCCACCATTGCCAACTGGGTGAATGGCGTTCATGCCCGCAATGGCACCTCTCCGGTGCGTGGCATGGAGGCAGCGCTACTTTTCGACCCGCCTCCCGATGTGATTTACCTGATGACGGACGGCCTATTTGATGCGGCCGAGGTACAGATGATCAAGGCGCTGAACAGGCGGCTGAAGCGGCCGGCGCAGATACACACCATCGCATTCATGCAGCGTGGCGGGGAATTGTTGCTGAAGCAGATCGCGCAGGATGCCAAGGGGACCTATCGCTTTGTGCCGGGGTACTGAACATGCGGCAGCACTGGTTTTCCATAGTGTTTCTCATGCTTCTTGGCCCGGCTTTGTTAGCCCAGCAACGGCTGGTATTGCGCGATACCACTTTGGTGAAAGGCGTCATTCAGGTTCAAAACCCAGACGGGGTGACTATTTTAGAGGATGGTAAAACCAAGAGCTTTGGCTGGGACGAGATTGAATCTGGAGTGGCGGCCAATCAGGCTCAATTTGACAGCTTGCTTCGAGATATCGGCGATCCGCTTTTTAGGATTCGACAGCGGCTGAAATCTGGCGATTACCAGGAGATGGCCAGTCAGGCAGAGAAGCTGTTCCCGCTTTTTGCCGACAGAAAATCGGCCACCGCTGAGGCTGTGTGTTTTGCCACGCATCTGGCGCGGGACCAGAAGCATGAGCGGGAAATGGCGCTCGAGCCTTTGCTGGTTTTTCTAGCTTTGAGGTCGGTTGCTGGTAATGCGCCTGAAAGCCGCTTTGTGGCAGCAGGCAGCCGGAAGATAACGGTGTTGCCATCTGGTTTTGCGCAGGAATTTATACCGGTCTTTTTTGATAGCGCCGCGGCGCGGGCCGCGCTGCCTGGGGTGATGCGGCGGCTGGAAAAATGGCCTGGTGGGAAGCCCAGCCTGGGAGCACGGGTTTATGCGGCCACGCTGGCGACTTGCGCTGGGGATGAGGCTATTGCGAACACAGTGCAAGCCTCGCTGCGAAATATGCCAGGCTCGGCGGAATGGTTAGTTGTGTTGGCTGCGCAGCGGGAGATTGAGGCGGGCAAGGGGGGAGAGGCTGTGGAGCAGCTTTTAGCGAAAATGGAAACCATGACTGAACCGGCGCGGATGGTGGCGCTGTATTGGAGTGGCATGGCCCGGTTGAAAGGCGCGCTTCCCAATAGGGCGGCGGTGATTGCCTTACTTAGCCTGCCGGCGAAGTACCCGACAGCCAGCACTGAATTATCGGCGGCGTGTTTGTACCATGCCGCGACTGTTCTGGAAAAGAACCAGGATGCGCGAGCAACCGTGGCGCTGCGCAAAGAGCTGCTGACCCGTTTTCGATTCACCAGTTTTGGTTCCCGATTGGCCCGGGAATCGACTTTGCCTAACCCAGGAGGCCTTCGATGAAACCCATGTTTCAGTCACCGCTTGTTCGAGCGGGAGTGCTTTTGGCCTTGCTTGCGTTGTTTGTGGTTCCAGCGATGGCACAAACGAAAGATGCTGGCGGGGAATCGCCCAAACGGACAGGTGGTTTTCGTGAGTTGATCACGGATGGTGGGACCATCGGGTTCATCATCATTTTAACCGGGACCGTGGCGCTTGGTTTCGCTGTGGAGCATGCCTTGACCATCAACCGGTCGCGGCTGATGCCAGAGGAGGCGATTGATGACCTGACGAAGATGGTCAAGGAGCGGAAGGTGGACGAGGCGATTGCCTATTGTGAATCGCGCGAGCATCCATCGCTTTTGACGAATGTGGTTTTGGCGGGTTTGTATCGGTACAAGGGATCGGATTATGGGTATGCGGAGTACCGGGCGGCGGTGGAGGAGGCCGGTGAGGAGCAAACGAGCAGGCTATACCGAAAGACCGAGGTGCTTAGCGTGATTGGGGCGATTGCTCCCATGCTGGGTCTTTTGGGAACTGTTCAGGGCATGATTGAGGCGTTTAACACCATAGCCGCAACCGGTGGGGCGGCGACACCGGCTGATCTGGCCAGTTCGATCTCGAAGGCGTTGGTGACGACGCTGGAGGGTTTGATCGTGGCAATTCCCACTTTGTCTGTGCTTAGCTTCTTTCGCACACGGATTGACCATCTGGTGGCGGAGGCGGGTAGCAAAGTTGAGCAGTTGCTGATGCCCTTGAGCCGACCGAAATAATCCGGGAGAGAGGCCATGCGATTAAGCCGCAAGCAACGCCATCATGGCATCGCGTTTGACATCACGCCGATGATTGATGTGGTGTTCCAGTTGATCATTTTTTTCATGACTTGTTCGCAGATTTCGGCCATTGACCGCGCGGCGGTGGATTTGCCGAAGCTGCACGGGCAGACCGATGCGGGGAACAGGGATTTGTCGGTGAATATTCAGGCGGATGGGGGCATGTTGGTTTTGAACAACCCGACAACGGTTGCGCAGTTGGAGCTAATGATCAAGACCCTGGCTGAGCAGCGTGGAGGGCCTGAGAGATTGACCATAGCCCTGCGGGTGGATGCGGCAGCCAAGAGCGCGGCGCCCAACGCTGTGATCAAGGCGCTGGTGGGTTTGGGGGTTAAGCGTGGGGCGATTGCGGTGGAATCATCCGGCCTGACGGGGGACTAGGCCATGAGACTGACCAAGAAAAAGATGCGGAAACCAGGCGTGGAGCTGAACTTAACCAGCATGATAGATGTGATTTTTCTTTTGCTGATTTTTTTTCTGGTTAATGTTGGTTTTTCACGATCGGAGCGGGAGCTGCAGGCCACATTACGCGGGCAGGCGGCCGCTGGGAAGAGAGCCAATATTGAACCTGTGGTTGTGGAGTTTGTACCCAAGGGGGGCGCCTTTGAATACAAGCTGGGTTCGCGGACGGTTTCTGATGCCTTGTCGCTGACGGCAATTTTGAAGCAGGTTCCGTCCAAGGTGAATGGTGCTTTTGTGAGGGTGAACGATGATGTGCCATTCGGTTTCGCCGCGGGCGCTGTGCAAGCCATCACGGATGCAGGGTTCAGCGCGGTGCATTACATTCCTGCTGGTGTCAGGTAGCCTGGTTTGGTTTGTTGGTTCCCAACCAAGCCATGCCTTGCAAACCGGCCAAGACCCTGCCGACCCGGTGGAAGCCTATCTGTTGAAGCTAGGGCTGACGGACCATGCCCTTGAATATTTGGAAAACGAGTTGGTTAAGCGGCCCAACCGTGAGCCACTTGCCCGCGAGCTTGCAACCCTTTACACCACGAAAATACTTGAACTGCACAGCCAGGCGCAGGTGGAAGAAATTCAGAAAAAAGTGCGGATTTTATTAGGGAAATATCCCTCGATTCGCACCCCGCAATTAGAAACTATTTTGCTGCAGGCCGACTTTACCCGGGCGGAAGGTGAATTTGCCAAATGGGTGTTTGATCCGGAAGATGCCAAATCGAGAACTACCGCGGGCGACACCTTTGGTCGCATAGGAGGAGAGTTCAAGAGCCATGCGATTGTGTTGGAGGCAGCCAAGCAGAAAATTGAAAATGAAATTGAAAAAACCAAGGACGGCCCCGAACGGGCAGCGAAGATGAAGACTGCCGAGCGTTTGGCCCAGGAGTATGGAAGGGCCGCCTATTTTTCAGCGTGGTCGCACTATTATTTGGCGCAAATCAAGGGTCTTGACCGGGGTGATGCGGCCTACCTGCAGGCGAAGGGGATGTTTAGGAAGCTGGTGCCTTTTGATGGGCCCCCTGACAATGCCGACCCGGATGAGCTTGGCTTGCTATCTACCAACAGGGCGCGCTCGGTTTTGGGATTAGCATTGGTGGAAATGGCCATGGGGGAAACGGCAAAAAGCGAGGGATGGTTCCGGCTTCTTCGCGATTCGCGGGTAGATGACGAGGTTAGGGGCGGAGTAGATTTTTGGCAACTGTACGCGGTGATACAGGCGGGTAGCGCGGAACAAGCCATTGGGTTTGCCCGTCAGCGGGCTTCAGCCCTGGGGGAAAGTACCCTGCCTGGAACCCGGAATTTTTACAAGCTTTTGGTGGTCAAGGGGGGTAGCCAAAAAGGCCTTTGGGCACCGCTTGCGGAAGTGGGCTTGGAAGGGTTGGTGCGATTGAAGCTTCCTGATATGGCGCGTGCTTTAGTTGGGAAATATCAGATAACCATTGGTTCTAGTTCGTTTGCCGGTCGTCTTCTTTCAGCATCCGGGCTTCTGGACGCGGCTGAAAAATCGAAGTTGTCGGGTGATTACAAAAAGGCAGCCGACGCGCTGCTGGCCGCGCTGCCCCTTTGTGTGAACGACCCGGGGACTGGCGCGAGGCTTCGTTATCAGGCGGGGTATTGCCTTTTCAAAACCAATGATTGGCCGGGGGCGATTGGCTTATTGGAGGAAGCGGTCAAGGGCATGGGGAAGGATCGGTCAGAATTGGCGGGGGATGCGCTGTGGCTGTTGGTGACCGCTTACGAGAAACAGTTGCTGGTGGATCCGAGTATTAAAACCAAAAGGCTGGAGGCTCTTCGGGAGTTTAGCGGCAGCTTTCCAAACCACAGTCGGATCAAGAACGCCCAAGCCCTGTTGGCGTTGGGTGATGGTCCGATACCGGCATTGGACATGTTGAAACCTGATGACCCCGCTTATGCAGAAAAAGTTTATCTATTGGTGAAAAAGGCTTATGGAGAATGGCGGGCTGCGCGGGGGGATGCGAGCAAGGCCGCAGGGGCGTTGGTGATGGTGCAATCGGCAGCGGGGCGGTATCTTGCCTTGCCTGAAAAGAGTGTGTCAACCGGCAATCGCCTGGAGGTTGCTTTCATGGCGGCGGATTCTTTCATCTCTGGCAGCCTGAATCAGTTTGGGCTTGCTGGTGACTTGCTCAGACAGATTGAACCTGGCGTTAAGGTGTTGCCAGTGGAGGCACGGGCGGCGTCTGATTATCGGATATTGCAACTGCAATTGGGCCAGGCTACCGGGAATGTGGGTATGGCGAAAGAGGCCTCGGAGTGGATTTGCATGAACCGGGCTGGCAGCCCATTGCATGAGGCGGCTCTTATTGGATATGCCAAAACCGCTGACGCAATTCGTTTGAAAGGGATAGACAAGACTAAAAGCCAACAAGAAGCATTAGTGGCGTATAAAAATTTGGTTTCGTTTTATGG
>CAIWHS010000004.1 GCA_903912515.1 uncultured Planctomycetaceae bacterium | reverse complement strand
GCATGGCCGTGGGTGTTCAAAATTGCGGCCAGCCTCCAGCCACGGTCTATCAAGCACTGTTCGATGGAATCGGAGTCAAAACCCGGATCCACCACCAAGGCCTCGTTGGAGCCAGGCAGGGCAAAAATGTAGGCGTTTTCCTCAAAAAGTGGTGAAACCACGGTCTGAAGGTTCAATGGTGCAGGTTGGGAAGGCTGGCGATCCAAAAAAGGCATAAAAACCCCTAAGTTTGCTTATGGACAATCAATAGTTGAATCGATGGACGATATGGCACAATAATTAGGGTGTGCATTGGCGTGTGGCTCTCCCACACCCGCTTCGCACCATTCCCTCTGGATTGATTGTCCCGGGGCATGCCAGGTTTTCGCAAGGGGAAGCCACCATGTCTGACACCAATGTTTTGCTTTGCATGATCCGCAAGAATTTCGCCCCTTGGGCCCTTGCGGTGTTAGTGCATGGCGGCTTGGGCCTTTTTACCACCATGATGCTGCTGGCGGCCGAATCTGCCCCACCTGCCCAAAACCCCGGCTCGAACCCGAATGCGCCCGCCCAGCCGGCTGGCACCTACACCCCCACCGCCGACAATCCCGCCGCCGCTGATCCTAGCCATGGTAAGGATATGACCGAGTGTATGGAGATTATCCGTCGGGCCGAGACGGCCCTGACCCGATTGGACCACTACACCTGCCAGTTTTTGAAACGCGAATTTTTGGATGGGAAGCTGCAGCCTGAACACACCATCGACATGGTGGTGCGCCATGAGCCGTTTTCGGTTGCCCTGAAGTGGAACAAGCCCCGCAACATGGCGGGCCAAGAAGGCATGTGGATTGAAGGCAAACATACCGGGCGCATGCGAGTCAAAGGCGCGGGCTTGCTGGGAGCTGTGGGATTTTTAAGCTTGGACTTGAAGGACAAGCGCGTGGCCTCGACCAGCCGACATGCGATCACCGAGGCGGGGATTGCGAACATTGTGCGGCGGCTCAGCAAGGATTGGGCGGGTTTTGAGCCGCACGAACTGGACCGGGTGATGCTGGAAGATGTCACATTTGACAACCGCGCCTGCCGGCGGATTCATATCACCCACCCCCGCGAGCAGATGCCGCACTTTGAATTCGCCAAGGCTGTGATCACCTTTGACAAGGAACATCACCTGCCTATCGCCATTGAGTGCTATGGCTGGCCGCAGAAAGAGGGGGAAGACCCCATGTTGCTGGAGTCGTATCAATATCCTGGGCTTAAACTGAACCCGGGTGTGAACGCGGCTATCTTTGAGCGCTAAAAGCACTCGCTTACTTTCCCGAGGAATCTCATGAGCGGCAACAACCGGCTTGCGGAACTTTTTCGCGAGCGCGCTGTGAAGTTTGGCCAGTTCACCCTGGCCAGCGGTAAAACCAGCAGCTTTTACATCGACAGCAAGCAGGTGCTTTTTTGCGGCGAGGCACTGGCCCTTATTGCCGACGGGTTCCTTGACCACATCGTGAAATGGAATGTGACGGCGGTAGGCGGCCTGGAGGTGGGAGCCATTCCACTGGCGGCCGCTGTGGTGCTGCGCGGGCACCAGAGGGGTATCCAACTGGAAGGCTTCTTTGTGCGCAAGGCGGTTAAAGAACATGGCAGCCTGCAGCGTCTTGAAGGACGGCTGGCACCGGGCAGCCGGGTGGCGATTGTCGAGGATGTGATCACCACAGGCGGCTCCAGCGAGCAGGCCATTGAGGTGCTGCAGGCCCAAGGCCACACCGTGGGCGGGCTGGTTTGTTTGGTGGATAGGGGCCAGGGTGGGCGCGAGCGATTCTCGTCGCGCTTTCCGTTTGAACCTCTTTTGGTCACCGAAGACTTGGGTCTTCCCAAAGCCTGAGACAACTTTTAAAGGCGGAACAAACGCTTGGCGTTGTTGGTGGTTGCCTGAGCCATTTCGGGGTAAGCAAGCCCCAGGCATTCGGCCAGCATCTGGCAGGTGTGCCTGACAAAGGCCGGCTCGTTGCGCTGGCCGCGGTGAGGGCGGGGGGCGAGGTAGGGCGAATCGGTTTCCACCAGCAACCGGTCTTGGGGGATTTGAGCTGCGATGTCGCGCAGAGCCTGGTTGCCCTTTTGGGTGATCATGCCCGAGAAGGACAAATATAGCCCCATAGCCAGTGCCTGTTGTGCTTGGGCCAGATCGCCACAGAAGCTGTGCAAAACGCCAGCAACAGGGCCATTGGCCTGATAGTCGGCCTCCAGTTCGGCCATCAATGGGATCGCAGCATCGCGGCAATGCAAGACGATGGGCTTGCCCGTTTGGCGCGATAAAGCCAAGTGCTTGCGCAGGCTTGGGATCTGCGCCGTGAGAGGCACTTCTTTCCAATAATCGTCCAAGCCGGTTTCACCAATCGCCACCACCAACGGATCTTGCGCCAGCGCCGCGATCTGTTCGAACGCATCGTCTGGCAAGTCTGCCAAGTGGGTGGGGTGAAGGCCCACCGCGGGAGCCAGCAACGGTTCGAGGCGGGCCCGCTCGAGGCATGCACGGCTATCTTCCGGGGTGGTCCCCACCACGAGCACCCGCACCATGCCCACAGCCTTGGCACGGGCGATGATGGCATCGACTTCGCCTCTAAAGCGCTCGTCTTCCAAATGGGCGTGGGTGTCCACCAATGGTGGCAGACTTTCTTGGTCGCTCATGGGAGCTTATTCCTTGCCTGTAACATTCGTCTGGATCATGCCCTGGCCGGGCGCCAGTTGCGGCATGCGTTCAAGCAGGTCGGCCTGCGAGGTGGCGGCGGGTTCGGTCCAGGCGACCACCCAATAGGGGATCACCCCGGTGAGGATGAGTGGCACGGGCAATAAGAAAGCCACCAGCACCTGCCTTGATTTCCATGGCTCGGGCGCGGTGACGGGCGCACCTGGCTGATTATCGAGGCTGCCAAACAGGCCTGACCTGCTGGCAACCGCATAAAGCCACAGAGCGTAGGCGACCACAAAAAGAACACCCACCAGTGTGCTGGTGGCAAACAGGGCCCTGCCAACGGGCAGCATGGCCAAGGCCCCCAGCGACAACGGGGCACCGGCCTGAAGCAACAGGGCCAACCCACCGGCGGCGCCCTTGTCATGGGGCCGCAGCACCATCAGTCCGCGGGCCAGAACCATGCCTAGGGGGATGCAAACCCCCGCCAGCAGGGCGCCATTGAGGCCTAAAGCGAGCGGGCCTGGCTGTCCGCCCCAAGGCCACGCAAACACACCCAGCCAAGCCACCCAGGCCATGCCCCAAGCCGAGAGCGCGGAAATTTGCCATCTGCTGCTGGCAGTCCACAAACGGAAGAGCACATCTCCCATAAGCAACATCCCAGCCAGCAGCGCCAGGCCTGGCCCGCCCTTTTCGCCCGGTGCGAAGGCTGTGGGGAAGAGGGGAAAAACCACCCGCAACAGTAGTAGAATGAAGAGAGAAGAGAGCATGGCACGGGCCATGCCGCCGGCGCCGTCGATTTCGGGTCGGGCTCCGCCACCCTCGGAATAACCCAGCCCGGCAATCAGCCAAGCGACCGAGGCCAAGGCGAGCACCCAGCCTGCGCGAACCACCCAGTAGCTGTTTTTCCAAGCCTCGAGCCGGGCTTGGAAGCCCACCTCTTCACGCTTGAGCAGGTCGGCAATGTCGTAGCGTGGTTCCTTGTCACCGGCCAGCAAGCGGTTGCGCAAGCGTTCGAGCGACAAAGCCTCCAGGTCATGGCCATGCCACGAGGCACGCGCCTGACGGGCCAGCACAGTCAAATCGAGAGTGTGAAATTCGGCTCCAGCGTATTCGTCGTTGTAGGCAGCCCCGGGCGTGGAACGCACTGCGCGCCAAGCGGCCTCTTCCAACCGGTCTGGGGGTGCGAAATCGTGGCAATCCTGCGCTGAGAGAATGAGTCCGCCCACCAAGGTGAGGGCGGCGGCGATAAAGCCCGGGCGCAAAATCCAGCCTGCAGGATTGCCCATGGTGCCTGGCTCCACCCGGGCACCGGAGAAGCGACACAGCAGTGCAGCCAGCAACACAGCCAGCAACATGAGCAATCCTAAAAAGAATAAATTTTGCTGGGTACAGGCAGCCAGCAGGACAGCCTCCAGGCAGAGCAAGGTGGCCCGCCAAAAGCCCGGCTCACCAGCGGGCCGCCAGACCACCGCAGCAATGCTGAGGGCGCAGGCCGAAATGGCCAGGGCGCAGGCCATGCCCACGCCGTCCATACCCCACAGCCACTCCAGGCCAAACTGGTTAAGCCAAGCTGTCCGGCCCACCCAGTCGGTTGACTTCTCCACCGCTGGGTCGGGGTTCCGGTCGGCAGCCCAGGAACGAAAATCGAGGCTGCCCTTGTGGCGGAATTCGAGGTCGTTCAAAACGCCAAGCTGCTCGAGGGTGTCGTAGCGGTATTGAATAAGAATGGCGATCGCCAGCGACAGGCTGAGCGCGGTGGACAGTACGGTTATCCAAGCACCCAAGTCGGGCCACTTGCGCGGAGCCAGGCCAGCCAACAGCGCCCCCACCAAAGGGGTGCCCGCCAGAATGGCCATCCAAATCACATCCAGTTCTTCCATGCCTTCTCCAGTACCCTGCGAAACACCCGAAGCGTTCACACGCCCGTGAGGTGGTGCAGAATCTCTTCGCCTTGCGCCCAAACGCCAAGACTGTAGGTTACCTGCGGTATTTTTACGGGAACAAGCCGAACCCCGGCTTGAGACCCCTGAAAACATAGGGGCTTTGGGTAAATTATGCGCCTCCATGGATGCCAACCCAACCCGCGAAGCAGCCCTTCTGGCCATGCGGGCACCCGCAAACGGCCCGGATTTATGCCTGCGTGGACCCGTAGGGCCAAGGCCCCCCTGCCGTTGCCCGGCGTGTTGCCATTTAACCAAGCGGAGCGCGCGAATTATCGAAGGACTAGCACCCAGGCAGATTTGGAGGCGTTGCTGTTCTCTAGCGAAGAGCCGTTGACTGTGGAGCGGTTCAAGGGGGTGTTGGGGCTCGATTCGACCCAAGTTTTGATGGGGCTAAGCGAATTGCGGCAAAAACTGGCCGCGGATGAGAGTTCTTTTATCTTGCAGGAGGTTGCGGGGGGCTGGAGGCTGGCCACGCGAGGGGAGCTAGATCGCCACCTTGCCACCAGCATGGGGCGGGCCCGAACCGAGTTGAGCGAAACCCTGCGCGACACTTTGGCCATTGTGGCCTACCGGCAACCTGTCACCCGGGCCCAGGTGGAAACGGTGCGCGGCGTGCCTTGCGCGGACAGCCTGAGGCAACTGCTGGATCTGGGCCTCATTCGCATGGCGGGGCGGGAGGCAACCTTGGGGCGGCCCGTCATCTACCGCACCAGCCGCAAATTCCTGCTATGGTGTGGAGTGCGCTCGCTGGATGACTTGCCGCCGCTGGCGGGCTCCTAGGGGCCAAAAACCGAAGCTTTTCAGGCCCATGAAAATCCGCTACCGCTACGAAGACTTCCAGGTGGAAGAGATTTCCTCTGCCCCGGCACCGGCACCCCATCGTGGGGGGTTTGCGGTTTACCGCATGCTGAAGCGGGGCAAGACCACAACCGATGCGATGGGAATTCTCGAGCGGGCCTGGCACATTCGCCCGGGGGCGCTCAGTTTTGGCGGGTTGAAAGATCGCCACGCGGTCACGCTGCAATTCCTAACCATCCAAGGCGGTCGGCCGGGCATTCTGCGCCAAGACGGCTTAGAGGTAGAGTACTTGGGCCAGAGCCCCTTCCCCTTCACCAGCGATCACATAGCCGGCAACCGCTTCCGGCTGGTGCTGCGCGACATTGCGCCCGAACTGCGCACAGCCGTGGAAACGGCCTTGGAAGAGGTGCGTGCCACAGGGCTTGCCAACTATTTCGATGACCAGCGTTTTGGCTCGATTCACAGCCTGGAAGAAGGTTTCATTGGCCAGTACCTGGTGCAGGGCAAATTCGAGCAGGCCCTTAAATTGGCCATGGGGGGCACTTACAAGTACGACCCGGCCGATGCCATTCGGGAGAAGGAACTGCTGAATAGCCATTGGGGCGACTGGCAGTTTTTGCTCGACAATATGCCCCGCGGCCACGCCCGCAGCCTGACGGCTTTTCTGCGGGATCACCCCACGCGGTTTCGCGCGGCGATGGAGAGGCTTCGGCCTGAACTGAAGGGGATGTATTTGGCGGCTTACCAAAGCTGGCTGTGGAATTTGGGCTTGGCCTCTTGGTTTGAAGAGCAATTGCCGGCGGAGGATCTGATCCGCCTGCCGGGGCGTTTGGCCAAATGGCCGATGCCACTGCGCAGCAGCGAGGCTTTTGCAGGGAAGTGGCGTGCCAAAAAAATTGAACTGCCCTGCAGGCGGGCCCACCTGCCGCCTGACCACCCTGACCGGGCCCTGTTTGACCGGGTGCTTGCCCCCGAAGGGCTAAAACTGGATGACCTGCGTGTGCCCGGCACCCGCGAACTATTTTTCTCACGCGGTCTGCGGCCGGCCCATTTGCCTGTGGGTGAACTCAAACTGCAGTGGCATGGGGATGATCACCACCTGGGTCAACTGGCAGCAGAAGTGAGCTTTCGGCTGCCCAAAAGCTCGTATGCGACCATGTTGGTGAAACGCTTTCAGGCCGCGGTAGGCGACATGAACGATGAACCGCTCGGCGAGGTGGCCCCTGATGATCAGGGCGAGACCGGCGGGCAGGAATGAGGCGGGGCATCGTTTGCGCCTTAGACCACCTATTCCCCCGCACTTAAACCACCTGAGTGCAAGACTTTACAGCCCCCTGCCACAGGGCGCCAATCTGCTGTAAAATGGCCCATGAATTACAGCCGCGACTTTTTTGCGATGGCGTCTGGAGAGACAGCATGGATTGGCCCACACTCGGACGCTCTTGGAGGGCCTGTCAGTTGGCGCTACTGGCTGGCTTGGCAATGGGTATGGCCTTGAGCAGGCCGGTGCTTGCCCAAGGGGTTATTCCCAGCTCCGAAACCGTCGCCCGGATTGCCGAGAGCTTCGCTACCGACCGGGCCAAGTCTTTGGAGTCTGGCGCGGTTGGTGTTACCTCACCTGAATTGATCGAGCGGGCCGACGCCTTGGCCAGCCGGGCGGCGCAAGCGCAAAAGGCCGGGCGGCTGTTGGATGCGCAGTCACTTTACATGCGGGCCCGCTTTGCCCTGCCCAGCCTGCCGGCGCGTTTGCCCAAAGGGATCAACCGGTTTTTGGGGGATTCGCGCCCCCGGCATTCGGACGCGGTTTTGAGCATGGCCTATCACCCGAAGGGCACTGCGGTTGCCAGCGGCAGCCGGGATGGCTCGGTGCGGGTGTGGGAAGTGCCAACCGGTCGCGAACTGGCGCAATTGCCGGCGCACCAGGGAGAGGTGCGGGCGATTGCCTACTCTCCTGATGGTGATTATCTTTTGACAGCAGGCGACGACCGCGAAGTGCGGCTGTGGGATTTGAAAAAGCAGGAAATCAGCCAACGATTCGCGGGCCACCAGGAACCGATCACCGCCTTGGCCATCAGTGCTGATGGCAAGATGGTTGCAACCGGAGGCGGCGACCGCAAGCTACGCCTTTACGAGCGGGCCACAGCCAAACTGCTCAACGAGCTGCCCGGCCACGGGTTGTCGATCAATGGCGTGGCCTTCAGCCCCGATGGGAAGCTGGTTGCCAGCGCCTGCGCCGACCAACGGCTGCGCGTGTTCGACACCGCTAACGGCGGGGTGAAGCTGGCCATTCCACAGTTTCAGGGCAACCAATACGCTGTGACCTTCTTGCCCGACAGCCGCACAGTGGCGCTGGCGGGCGCGCGCCCCAACCGGGTGTTGCTGATCGACACACGCGATGGCTCGGTGCAACGGTCGCTGGAAGGGCATACCGAAGCGGTGACCGGGCTTTCGATCAGCGCTGATGGCAAGCGTCTGGCCAGCATTTCTGATGACCGCACCGCGCGGGTGTATGAATTGCCCGAAGGCAAGCCCTTGGTGGTGCAGGCGCTGGAAGATGTGCCCAGGGCGCTGGCCTTGAGCCCGGATGGAACCCGCCTGGCAACCGGTGGATTGGACCGGCAGGTTCGCTGGTGGGAACTGGCTGCCAGCGACCAAAGCCGGCTGCTGGCTGGCGGTGGCGAAGGCAAAATCTGGGGAGTGGCGGCTGGAGCGGGAACCACCTCGCTTTTGGCGCGGGATGATGGATCGCTGGCGCTTTTGCGCGGCGAAGACGGGTCGCTGGCGCGTGAGGTGAAACCGGGCGGGGGCGCTGTCACATGCGTGGCCAGTAGCACCGATTCACCAACCCTGGCAGTGGTGGGTTCGCTCAATGGAACAGCGCGCCTAGTAGATAGCCAAACACTCGAAACCAAACAAACCTTGGAAGGACATGGCAGGCCGATCACCAGCGTGGCGATTGCGCCGGGCAACGCTTTGGTGGCCACCGGCGATGCCTCGGGCAAAATTTTGGTGTGGAAGCCGGGCCAAGCCCAGCCTGTGGCCACCCCCACCCCCTGCCCCGGCCCGGTGAGTGCGCTGGCATTTGCGGGAGATGGCCAATGGCTCGCCGCTGCCACCAACGATCCGGTGGTGCGGCTGTATGAGGCAAGCACGGGCAAGGCGCTGCCCGATGTGCGTGGTTCGGCCACGCCTGTGGTGTCGCTGGCGGGTCTTGCCCGGGGCAAGAAACTGGCGGCTGGCTGCGCAGACGGCATCGCTTTGGTGTGGAATTTGGACCAGCCGGAAAGCGGCCCGGGCACCTTCAAAGGGCACACCCAGGGGCAAAACCGCGCCGCGCTGATGCCCCTGAGCGCCATCGCCGCACGCGGCGACGGCAAACTGCTGGCAACCGCCGGCAGCGACCGTGTCGTGCGCTTGTGGGACCCCGCCACTTTGGAAGAGTGGAAAGCCCTTTCGGGCCCGACCAATTGGGTGACTGGTTTGGCATTTGACAGCCGAGGCGTGCAACTCACAGCCGTCTCGGCTGGCGGTTTGCCCCGCGCGTGGGATTTGGAATCATCGCGCGAGCAAAGCCAAGGCTTGGGCCATACCCGCGAGGTGAAGGCACTGACCTTCTCGCCCGATGGTAAAACCTTGGCCAGCACCAGCCTCGACCAAACCACCCGCACTTGGGATGTGGCCTCGGGCCGGTCGCGACTACTCATCGACAACGCTGGAGCCCCTTCACTTCTATTCACCCCCTCAGGTGCGAATCTGCTGGTAGGCGGGCCAGACCGAAGCCTATCGCTTTTCTCAACAAACGATGGCAAACGCAGCCGACCGGTGCTGCAACTGGGGACAGGGGGGCAGCCCAACGCGCTGGCTATTCAAGAGGGGCAAAAGCGGGCGGTGGCGTGGCTGGGTGATGGCATTTTGGAAGCGTGGCCGCTTGAGGGCATGGGCCCACGCGAGCAATTCCGGCTGGTGGAAGGCACAGGCATGGCCAGTTGCCTGGCGTTTTCGGGCGACGGGCAAGTGGTGGCCTTGGGCCTGAAGACCGGCGGCGCGCAGCTTTTCTCGCTGGGGGCGCAGGCCGGCAAACTGGGCGCTGAGATTGCCGCACACCGGGGGCCGGTACTTGACACCTCGGTCGATGCCAAGGGCGCACGCATGGCCACGGCCGACAGCGAGAGTATCGCCATCTGGGACATTGCGGGGCGTAAAACGATTTCGCGCATCAACACACCCAAGGGGCAGGCCACCTTCACGCTGGTCATGGCTGCAGATGGCTCGAAGGTGGCCTCGATCGCCCGCGATAGCGTGGTGCGCCTGCACAACGCGCAGACAGGCGAACTGATCAAGTCGCTGGCTTTTCCGGGGCCCGGGGCAGCCGACCGCCCCGCCCCGAGGGCCATTGCCTTCAGCCCGGACGGCAAGACTTTGGCCATTGGCACCGCCGAGGGCTGGATTTGCCTGGCTGGGACCGAGTGACCGCCTCCACCCCAAGCAAACCCTCACGAACAGGAACCCGATAAGGTTGAATCATGCGAACAATCCGCCTTTTGAAACCCAAGCAATTTGAGCAGCAAGAGATTGCCGAACCCGCCGCCCCGGGTGCGGGTGAGGCATTGGTGCGTGTGCACCACATGGGCATTTGCGGCAGCGATTTCTCTGGCTATCTGGGCAAAATGCCCTTCTTCAGCTACCCGCGCATTCCGGGCCACGAGCTGGGGGTTGAGGTGTTGGCGGTGGGCCCGGGCGTGACCGAGGTGCGGGTGGGCGACCACTGCTCCGTCGAGCCCTATATCAACTGCCAAAATTGCACGGCCTGCAAGCGGGGCCGGGGCAACTGCTGTGAAAACCTGCAGGTGCTGGGAGTGCATACCGATGGCGGCCTGCAGCCCCGGGTGGTTCTGCCCGCACGCAAGCTACACCCGGGCAACGGGCTGAGCCTGGAGCAACTAGCGCTGGTGGAAACCTTGGCCATAGGCTGCCATGCGGTGGACCGCAGCGCGGCCAGGCCCGATGACTTTGCCCTCATTGTGGGGGCTGGGCCCATTGGCCTGGCGGTGCTTGAGTTTGTGAAGCTCGCCGGCATGCGCCACGCGATGCTCGATGTGCGTGAAGACCGGCTGCGTTTTGCCCAAGAGCGCATGGGCGCCGCCAACACGGTGCTGGGCACAGGTAGCCCAGCCGACGAAGAGGCACTGAAGGCGCTCAATAGCGGCTCGCTGCCCACGCTGGTGTTCGATGCCACCGGCCACCCCGCCGCGATGCGGCGCAGCCTCGACCTGGTCGGATTCACCGGCAAGCTGATTTATGTGGGTATTGTGCCCGACGAGATTGCGGTGCCCGACCCGCTGTTTCACCGCCGCGAAATGACGCTCCTGGCCACCCGCAACGCTCTGCCGGCCGATTTCCCCCGCATTATCGACTGGATTCGCCAAGGCCGAATCAACACCGACCCGTGGATTAGCCACCGGGTGGGGTTTGATCAGGTGATCGCTGAATTCGACCGACTTTCCCGGCCCGAGACGGGGGTCATCAAGGCGATGATCGACCTGTCTGGCGCTAACTGACCCAAAGACCCCATTCAAGGAGTTTGCCCATGTTGAAACACACGCTTCTGCACCCCGCCATCTTGGCCGCAATCGCCCGGGCGGGCCACCACGGTCGCATTGTGATTGCCGATGGCAACTACCCCGCGAGCACCACGCTTGGGCCCTCGGCCGAGCTGGTGAGCCTGAACTTGATGCCCGGCGTGGTCGATGCCTGCCAGGTGCTGGAATCGATTCTTAGCGCGGTGCCCATCGACTTCGCGTATGTGATGGATTATGAGCGCACGGGCCCCTACGCGCTGACGGAAGACCCGCCCGCTTGGCACGATTTTCGCCGCATTTTGAAGCAGCACCGCCCGGGTGTGGAATTGGGGCTCATTGAAAAATGGAAGTTTTACGATGAAGCACGGTCGAAAAGCCATATTCTCACGGTGCAGACTGCCGACAGGCGCATTTTCGCCAACATGATTTTAGACATAGGCGTGCGGATGGAAGGCGAATGATCGCTTTGGCCATGGCAACCACCAGTTTTAAAGAATCAAAAAGTTTGACCAGCATGGAGCGTTTGCCATGCTGCTGACCGTGTTGGCAGTGGTGCTTCTGGTACCGCTGCTGATTCTTTTGAACGCGTTCTTTGTGGCGGCCGAGTTCGCCCTGGTGGCGGTGCGCCGGACCAAGGTGGAAACCATGGTCACACAAGGTGTGCCTGGCGCGCAGGGTGTGGCCACAGCGACCAAGTATCTCGACCGGTCGATCGCGGCCACGCAACTGGGCATCACCGTCGCCAGTATTTTGCTGGGCTGGGTGGGTGAGCAGGCCATTGCCAGCCTGTTGGAACAACTGCTGGCCATGGTGCCCGAGCGGTTGTTCTCGGAAGCCTCACGCCACATGGTGGGCCACTCGGTGGGCAGCGTGGTGGCGATTTGCGCGATCACCTTCATGCATGTGGTGTTTGGCGAGCTGCTGCCCAAGACGGTGGCCCTGCAGGTGCCCGACCGCGTGGCGGTGTGGGTGGCCACGCCGCTCAACCTGTTCGCGCTGGCGTCGAACCCGTTTTTGAAGCTGATGAACGGCACCGCCACTTGGCTTGCCCGTCGCATGGGCCTTCGCGATACCGGGGCGGAAAACTCGCTGCACTCGGTGGAGGAGCTGTTACTGCTGGTGGAAGACACCGAAGAAGCGGGCATGATCGGCCCCGAGCAGGCAGAGTTTGTCGAGAATGTGTTTTTGCTGTCGAACAAGCTGGTGGCTGACATCATGGTGCCCAGGGGCGAGGTAGCCGCGCTGGACATAGCCACGCCGCCTGGAAAGATTCTCGAGCTGGTGCGTAGCGGCGCCCACACCCGGCTGCCGGTTTACCAAGACAATCTCGACCACATCGTGGGCATTGTGAACACGAAAGACCTTTTTTACCTATTTAGCCTGGAAGGCATTGTCATCCTCGAGGACGCCATCTACCCGGCCCTGTTTTTGCAGCAAGATCAGCCGGTCACCGCGGCACTGCGCCTGTTCAAGCGTGAGCGGCGCCCCATGGCGGTGGTGGTGGACGGTGCCGGCAAAACCTGCGGCATTCTCACGCTGGAGAATGTGCTTGAGGAAATAGTGGGCGACATTGAAGACGAGCACGACACCACCCGCACCGAAAGCGGCTCGGTCATCTTGTCGCCGCAACAAGCGGGTCAGTCGCAAGCAGCAGGCCAGCCGGGCATGAAGCAAAAACCCAGCCCGAAGGCCATTGTCAAAGATGGCTTTTTTGGCGTATCGTCAGCCGCCAAAGGCCAGCAAGCCACACCACCCAAACCGGCCGGCAGCGTTTAGGCCCGGCCGCAAACCAACTCTGCAACTGTGCAACTTGGCTTGCCCCCCTGGGGGTATTGCCCGGTTGCAAGGTTGGCTAAGTGGAAGGCACCACAAGCAGCCAAAGGGTGTAATGCGCCCCCTGGCAGCTTGTTTTTTTAGTTGCGGGTTGTGGTTTAGTTGCGGGTGAGGCGCCATAGCAAGATTAAGCCGGCGCTGCCCAGCATGATGTCGGCGCCCCAGATCATGGCGACTATGTCGAGCTTGCCTTCTTTGGCCATGCCGGTGCCGCAGAGCATGAGCGGGTAATACGACACCGCCACAGGCAAAAAGCAGGTGATGAAGGCGCTGAGGTAGTCGCCCTTTGAGAACCAGATGCCTACCGGGCAGCCCACCAATATGAAGCATAGGCAACCCAGGCTGAGGGCTGGACGCATTTGCAGTTCCACATCGAGAAAGAGAAGCTGCTGCCGCTCGTGCTTCAGCCGGCCCTTCAGGTTGGTCACATGCTGGCTCAGCACCGGCTCGGCCGGGGTTTTCTCCAGCTTGGCTTGCGTGGTGGCGATTTCCTCGTCGGACTTGTCGATCGCCTCCAACCACTCGACGCGCTTGGCCAAAATCTCTTGCCAGGTCATGTCGCGGGCGCGGCGGTTGGTGTCTTGCGCCAGGTTCATGGGCAGGGGCACTTCAAAGACGCGATCTTCAAAGTAGCCACGCGAGCCATCGTCGGTGCTGGCCACGCCGTGGCGCATGTGGATCAGCATCTGGCCCTTGGCCAGATTGACGCGCAGGTGCGCCTCGCGGGCCTGAGCCACCACATCGACATCGCCCTTGGCATCGCGGCGCTTGAAGGTGGGGTTGATCAGTTTACGGCCCTGCACACCCTTGACGAACATGGCATAGGGCAATTGCGAATGGGCTAGCATGCCCTGCTTTTTGAGACGGTTGTACAGCAACTCTTCGGCATCGCGAAAAACCAGCGAGCGCAGCAAGTGGTGGGTGTAGGGAATGATGCGGTAGTACAGGCCCATGGTCATGAAGCTCATGGCCAGCCCCAAGATAATGCCGGGCATCACCGCGGCCCCCAGGTTCACCCCGGCAGCCTTGATCGCGAGAATCTCGTTGTCTGCCGCCAGACGGCCATACACCACACAGGCCGCAAACAGCGTGGTGGCGGGCAGCGTGTAGGGCAGCGTGCTGGGAACCAGCAACGGGATGGCACCCAAAATTTGGCCTGGGCCGAGGCCTTGCTGGGTGGCCTCGGCCACAATGCCGGCCATCAGCAAAATGCCGGTGATGGCGAACAGGGCAATCCCGAAGACCTTGACCAGTTCCCAAAATATCATGCGAAACAGGATGCCGCCAAACACGGGAGGTGCCTCCAGATCGCTCAAAAACAAAACCGCAACAACCGAAGACTATTCCCCGGTCGGGCCCACCAATTTCCGGATCGGCGAGCTGACCGGCGGCAGGAACTGCTTCTCAAAACGAAGCTGTCCTGGCTTGCCGCGCACCTCGATGGCCAGCAACTGGTCGCTCACCAGCTTGGTGATCTCATTGATCCCGGCTGGTAGCACCTGGTTCAAGCGGGCCAGATCCACATGGAAATCCAGGTTCGTTTCCTGGGTTTCCATGTGCACCGTGCCCTTGCCGCGCAGGCTGAAGGCGTTGCCCAAAAGGTCGAGGCGCTTCACGCGCACCTGATGCCCCTCGAATGCCACCTCGGCCCTGGCCTCCTCGAACGCGGTGCGGTCGGGTGCGCGCAAGCCACCCGCCTTCATCAGGTCCAAGAAGACCGGGAGTTCATAAAGTCGGCCACGGGGGATGTCAAGACGGCCCTCGCCCTTGAAGCTGCCGGGGTCGCCCGCTTCGCCTGAAAGATGGAGCCAGGCATACGCCAAACCCTCCAGATCCCCCACAAGGCCATTACGCCGCGCCGCTTGGGCCAAATCCACCTTCGAGGCGCGCAGGTCCAGTTCGAAGCGGGGCCGGGCTGCCATTTGCACCCTGCCCTGCCCACCCACCACGCCGCCATACAGGTCGCCCTGAATGTCTTTCAGTCGCAAAACATCGGGGGAATCAGGGCGCATCTCAAAGCGGGCCCTCATGGGGCCTATGGGTTGGCCAAAAACGGCCCCCTGCTCGAGGGCCATATTGCCTTGGGCATGATCGACCGTGGTGCCGTTGAATTTGCCCGAGCAAACCACCTCGCCCACCAGGTCTTTGGCCTCCACGCCGGCCATCAGGCGGGCCCCCTTCAGCTTGAGCGTGCCGTCCCAGTCCACCTGCGGCCAGGCGCCCCGGGCATCGTTGCCCGATTCGACAGTGATGTTGCCCATCAGGCGCACTTGGTCTTTCAGCTCCAAAGCCTGCAGTGCCCGGCGTGTTCCCGCCGGCATCGCCGCCAGCATCGAATCTTCCAGCACCAGCGGTTCGGCCCGCACCCCTTCAAAGCGGCACCGGTAGCCGCCACCCTGACGCAGTTGCACGGTGCCGTCCTTGAGTGCGAGTTGGCTCGCCCCATGACGCATGCGCAGATCACGGATGAGGATGCGGTCTTGGCTATAACGGCAAACCGCCTGAATGTCTTCCAGTTTGATGGGGAATTGCCGTGGCTGCATGGTGGCCTGGCGCAGCGCCACCTCCACATCGAGTTCGGTTGAAGGCATCCGTTTCTGCACCACATCGGCATCAAAGCTGAGGCGGTCTGTCAGGCCCAAAAATTTCGAGGCCTCCAGCAGCAGATTACGCTCGGGAGCACCCGGTGGTGCCAGGGCCGAACGGAACTCATCATCCACCGGCAATTTCTCGCCCCGCAGCACCAGCCTGAAAAACCCCCCGGCTGGCCCCTGCTTGGCTACCGCCTCACCTGTTTTTGGCCCGCCCGCAGCTTCTGGCGCGGGTGCTTTGGCCACCGATTCTGGCCTCACCTCGGGCGCCTTCACCCCGGGTGCTGGCGAATCGACCGCCGGCTTGGGCGCCGGCCACGATCTGCCCGCCAAGCGAATCTCGCCCCCGTCGCGCTCGCCCACAAAGTCGCGGCACACCCAGTGGTCGGGCAAAATGTCCAGGGTGCCGCGCACCTTTTCCAACAGGATGGGAAAATGCTCATAGCGCACCACACCCTCGCTAATGTCCAGCCTGGCCACATTGCGCAGGCCGGGCACGCCCACATCGGCAAGGACGCGGAAATCAATCTTCACCCTGCCACCTTGCGGGTTGAACTGTGCCGCCAGATTGCGATATTCCGCTGGAAGCGCTCCGATAAGTGTTTGGTCTATGGCCACACCGGCCGACTGCACATGCAGGTCAATGCCCCAAGCACCCTTCTCCGCCACCATCGGCCCTTTGGCGGTCCATGGGTCGGCCCCCGCCAGCCCCTGCAGATCGACATCCAGGCTTGGCCGCAGGCCCTGCATCAGATCGACCGCCACCATGCCGGTCAAGTCGGTCAGCGGGTAAGGAAAATGTTTGGGGCGCAAGGTGCCAAAGCGTGGGCGCACCTCCACCCGATGGCGGGCATTGGGGTTTTGGCCGGGGGTTTGCGAGGGAGCCGGGTCGCGGGCATAGGTGATATCCATCACACCGGCCGGGTTGAGCAATTCATGCAGGCTGGGTGCCGGATGCGGTAACGACTTGAGCAACTCGGGCGTGACGGTCAAACCCGTTAGCGCCGCGCGCCAGGTTCCGCCCAAGGATTCAGGCGTCACAGCCCCGCCCACCGGCTTCAGGCTCAGGTTGTCGAGCCGGGCCTTCAACTGGCCGTCGCCTATTTTCCCCTGCACCATCAGCAGGGGAACTTGCCCGTCGGTCAGGCGGCCCTCGATGCTTCCATCTTTTAGTTGCAGGGGCAACTGGCTGGCGCGTGCCTGCAGGTTTTTGAACTGGAACGAGGCTTGGTGCGAAATGGGCCGGTCCCCGCCACCGCTGAGGTCGAGCACCACCTGCCCGGCACCACTCAGATCGAGCGTGGCCAATTCGGGAATTTTCAACAGGCCAGCCGCGGCGCGCAAAATGCCGGTATCGAGCGGCAGCTCGGTCAGTTCCACCCGGGCCGCCCACATTTTGCCCGACCGCTCCTGCTCCAGCGTGAGGGTCACCGGGCCCAGCAGATCGGAAACCCCCTTCGCCTCCAGACGGAACATGCCCGGGGGATCATTCATGGCCAGCATTTCCACCTGACGGATTTCCAGCAGGTGGCCCAGGGGCGAGCCGCCCACCCCCGACAGGCTCGACCGGTCTTCAATTTGCAGCACTCCGCCCTCCACCACCAGTGTGGGGATCGGATCGGTGCCGCCGCCTGTCACGGGCATCAGGTTTTCCAAATTCCACATGCCTGTGCGGCCGCGAACCAGGCGCAACCGTGGCTCTTGCAGCTCCACCTTGCGAATGGCCAGCTTGCCATCGATGAGCTGCTCTTTGTCGTGGTAGAGCACCGCCCGTGGCACATAGAAAAAGTCTGATTTATCCAAATCATCGCTGCGCGAAACCCGCAGGCCCAGCAAGGTGATACCACCCAGCAGGCGCATCGAGGCCCCCTCGAGCGTGGCGCCAATGCCGGGCACCCGCTCCATGAGCGTGGTCAGCACGGTTTGGCGGAGCTGGGCCGGGTTGGTCCAGGCCCAAAAAACGGAAGCGACCGCCAGCACCATGCCGGTGCTGCCGAAGACCAATCCACGCACCACCCAGGCACGCCAGGCGGGTTGTCTCCGCTTGCCCACGCTTCCGTTGCCCTTCCTGAATTCGGTCGCTCAGCCTTCACCCCCTCCCGCACACGGCGGAATTATGGAGCGAAGCATTTCACTTGGCGGGCCATAGCCGGGCTGGTTCGTAGAATCAACTCAAGCTACTTCCCCAACAGCGGGCAAAAATCCACCCAGACGCCCCATTCAACCGAGACAGCCATGCTTGTCGAAACTTTAGCGCTTTGGACCGCCCTCTGCCCGCTCGTGGCGGGGCAGTCTGCCAAGGAAATTCCGCTGTGGGAGGGTAAAGCCCCGCGTGAAACGCGCGAAGCAGCCGAGCCCAAAGACCAAACGAAGCCCAAAGATGGCCGGGTGGCGGGCAAATCGGTTATTCGTCTGGCACCGGTGGTGACTCCCACGGTCACGGTCTACTTGCCCCCCGCCGACAAGGCCACGGGTGGCGCGGTGGTCATTTGCCCGGGCGGAGGCCGGCAAATCCTCGCTTGGGATCTCGAGGGCACCGAGGTGGCCGAGTGGCTCAACACTCTTGGCATCGCGGGTATTGTGCTCAAATATCGGGTGCCTGCCCCCAAGGGTGAAACGCCTTGGCAAAACGCTGTGGGCGATGCCCAGCGGGCCATCAGTCTGGCGCGGGCCAACGCCAAGGCATGGCAAATCAACCCCAACAAGATCGGCATTCTTGGTTTTTCAGCCGGGGGTGAGGTGGCGGCGCTCACCAGCCTGGCAACCGAGCGGGCCTATGCGGCAGCCGACGCGATCGACCAAGAAAGCTGCGCGCCTAATGCCGCGCTGCTCATCTACCCCGCTTATTTGGTGAACACTAGCCGTGACAAGTTGCTGGGTCATGTGAAAGTTCACGCCAAGGCCCCGGCCACCTTTTTCGTGCATGCGATGGATGATCCGGTGGTGCCCGAAAGCAGCATGCTGCTGGCCCTGGCCCTGCGCCGTGAAAAGGTGCCTGTTGAAGCCCACCTGTTTGCCAGTGGCGGCCACGGTTACGGCCTGCGGGCAACCGACAGCCCTGTCACCGGCTGGCCCAAACTGGCAGGTGCCTGGCTGACCCGGCAATTCGACGACAAACCCATTGCCCAAAAGCGCGCGCCATGATCCATGTTTTTCTCGCCAAAAAAGGCAGCAGCGATTGCGCCATCGCCTCGCGCAAGGTGCTGGAAGACCCCGACCGCCCCGACCAAAGCTGGGTGATCTGGATCGATCTCGATCACCCCGAGCCAGATGAGGAAGAACTGGTCATCGACTGGCTCAACATCCTCCACCCGCTCACGCTGGAAGATATTCGCATGCCCAAAAGGCATGAGAACGGCATGCCCCACCTGCCCAAACTGGAAGACTTCGAGGATTACACCTTCCTGGTGCTCAACCCGCTGCGCGAAGCCTCGCTCGACAGCACCGGCTCGGCCACCTGCACGCAGCTTTCCTGCATTGTCACCGACAATGTGCTGGTCACCTGGCACTACAATCCGGTGGTTGGCATCGATGCGTTGAAGCAGCGCATCGTCCGCCAAGGCCCCCTGGTTGGCAAGGGAGTCGACACCCTATTGCAAAAAGTGCTCGACGAATCGGTGGAGGGGTTCATCCCCATCATCGACCAGGTTGAGGAAAACCTCGACAATTTGGAAGAGATCATCTTCTCCAAGCCCGAGCCGCGTACGCTGGAAAAGCTGATGGGTTACAAACGGGGCATCCAGGGCCTGCGGCGCACGCTGCAGCACGAGCGCGACGCGGTCTCAAGGCTAATGCGTGGCGAAAGCAGCCGCATCGGCCGGGGCGACCAGGTCCAGTTTCGCGATGTGCACGACCACCTGCTCGGCTTTTTGGAAGTGCTGGAAACCAACCGCGAAATGGTTTCTGACTTGGTGCAGATTTACCTCGCCTGCGACTCGCAGCGCCTGAACGAAGTGATGCGGGTGCTGACCGGGCTGTCCACCCTTGTTCTGCCCATGGGCCTCATCACCGGCATCTATGGCATGAATGTGAAAATGCCCGAAACGGAATGGGAATACGGCTACCCCATGGTGCTGCTGATCCTGGTCAGCATCGCTGTGGGCGGGTTTTCTTATTTGAAATGGCGCAAGTGGCTTTAGGGCACACTGATTTGCCAGTATTTCCAAGGCTTTTCAACGCCCCAACCTTACCCAAGCCAAGCGCCGCAAAAACCGGCTGCTCAACACCAACTGTGCAACTTGGCACACCCCCCCTAGGGGTGTTGCCACTTTGCACAGTTGCCAAGTTGAGCGGGCTAGATTCAGTCACGTAAAAACAAAAAACCCCGGAATTACTTCCGGGGTTTGAGGTCAAAGACGAGGACAGTCATTGCCGAAGACAGGACTTGAACCTGCACTCCCTTGCGGGAACCAGCACCTCAAGCTGGCGTGTCTGCCAATTTCACCACTCCGGCTGCGAATGATCTCGCTAGATTATATTTTGGCGGGTTTTCACCAGATTTCAAGGGGAGCCTACCGGCTTTCTTGCCGGTAAGGGGGCCAGTTTTGCCGGAAAATCGACTGTGTGGATGGCCCACCCCCCAGCCCTATCGGACAAAAATGCCAAACGGCGACCGTCTGGCGAAAAAAACGGGAAACTGTCTTGGGCGGGGTGTTCCACGCAATAACGCTCCGTTTCGCCCGCCAAATCGCGTCCGGCAACCCGGTCGGCAGGCACCAACACCAGATCCGACTGCCCTGCCCGGTTGCGGGCCACCACCAACTGCTTGCCATCCGGGTGCCAGGCGGGCCAGCTTTCCAGCCCATCGAACCGGGTCAGCCGGCGCAATTCGGTGCCATCGGCCCGCATCACCCACAGCGCCTCGGGCCCCTCACGGCTGCTGATGAAAGCGATTCGGCCGCCATCGGGCGACCAGGCGGGGTGGTGGTCGAACCCCGGGTGGCTGGTGAGGCGCTTCACCTCTTTGCCGCCCGGCAGGCAGGTATAAATCTCTTGATTGCCGTCGCGGGTGCTGACAAATGCCAGGCGGGTGCCATCGGGCGACCAGCGGGGCGATTCTTCAAACGCCTTGTGCGGCACCAACTGCTCGGGCTGGGTGCCGTCGGCCTTGCAGCCGTTGATCTGCAGCTTGCCATCGGTGCCTTGCAATATGTCGTGCACATAAACAATAGAGCGGCCATCTGGCGAGTAAGCCCCATCAAAATGAGGCAAACCCGGGGCCGGCTTCACCAGCGCCACCGCATCGCCACCTGCGGCGGGTTGCACCGCCAGCTCCATGCGCCCCTGATGGATGCGGGTGAAGAGAAACTGGTTACCATCGGGCGACCAGCGCAGGTGGCCCTTCCAGCCGGGAGAATTGCCCACCAGCCGGGCCGGCTGCTGCAGCCATACCAAAGCCAGCAACGGCACCAGCCAACCAGCCATCAAAACAGCGCCTCAATCGGTTTGCCGCCGGTGTCGATGCCCAAATTCAGCCGTGCCTCGCTGTTGATGCCCAGCGCCATGTGCACCGTGGCACCCAGATCGGCCGGGGTGACAGCGCCATCGACCGGGTGACCAGCAGTTTTGTCGCTGGTGCCCAGCACCACGCCGCCACGGGTGCCGCCGCCCGCCACCAGGGCGCTGTAGCAGTGCTCCCAGTGGTCGCGCCCTGCTTTGTCGTTGATCTTGGGCGTGCGGCCAAACTCGCCCATGGCGATCACCAGCGTGCTGTCGAGCAGGCCCCTGCCGCGCAGGTCGTCGAGCAGGCCGCTGATGGCCCGGTCCATCCACGGACCATGGCGATCCGCCATGATGGTGAAGTTGCGGTAGTGGTGATCCCAACCGCCATCGCCGGCGTCTTCTTCGGCCTCGACATGGTCGGACCAGTTCACCTGCACAAAACGCACGCCGCGCTCCACCAGCCTGCGGGCAAGCAAACACGATTGGCCAAAACGGGTGTGCCCGTACGATTCGCGAGTGGCATCGGCCTCGCGACTCACCTCGAAGGCCTCGCGCGCCGCGGTGGAGGTGAGCAGGCCCAAAGCCCGGGCGCGGTGCGCATCGAGCCGGTGGCCAACCAGATCGATCTGCCGGGCTAGTGGATCAAAACCCCGCCGCAGGCTGTCGCGGTCGCCCAGCCGCTCGGGCAGCAGGCCCGCGGCCAGTTCCATTTCGGGCAGACTGACCGGCGCGCCCGGCTCCACCCGGGCCCGCAGCGGGTCAAAGGCGGCGCCCAAGGGCCCGCCCCCTTCGCCAATGATGGCCTTCTTGCCCTGGTGCAGCCTGCCGCCCAGCACCACGAAAGCCGGCAGTTTGGCATGGGAAGGCACCGCCTTGGCGACAGTGCTGCCCAAACTGGGGCGGGTGCTGCCCGAAAGCGGCTGGCCGTTGAGCCCCACCGCCCCGGCCAGGCTGCCAGTCAGGCCCACAGTGCCGGCCACGCCGTGATCGTTCGAGAACGAATGCAGGGTGCGGATGATGGCGAACCGGTCATTGCGGGCCGCCAGCCCCGGAAAGAGTTCACAAAAGCGAATGCCCGGAATTTTGGTGGGCAAGGTGGAGAACGGGCCACGGAAGTCGGTGGGGGCGTGGGGTTTGGGGTCGAAGCTATCGAGTTGCGAGGGGCCGCCCCACAACCAGAGCAGAATCACACTTTTAGCACTGCCTGTAGGGTCGCCCGCGGCCATCACGCGGTCGAGGCTGAGGCCAAACGGCAGACAGGCACCCAAGTGCAGCACCGCCCGGCGGCTCACCCATGGGGCACCGGCGGCTTGTCGGTTGATTTTTCCCACGCGCAACATGCGCCAAATCCCCCGGAAGGGTGAGGACAGGCAAGGAAGTCTAACTTACCATAAAAACCCCGCCCAGGTCAGCCATCTGCCCAAGCCAGCTTGGCAATTTGGCAACTTGGCATCTTGCCAGGGGTGGGCCCTAAGAGTTGCACAGTTGCAAAGTTAGAGCGAAGCAGGCCGATTGCCATCACCCGGGAGCCAATTTTTACAGTTTTGGCTGTTGTTTGAAGCCCCCTTCGGGGCAAACCCAAAGTAGCCCAGGGCAACACCTGGGCTACCTTGGCTCTCAGCCGATCAACTATCAAACACCTCATCAGCCGCTTGAGCCAGGTCGCGGTTCTTGCTCACCACCCACCAAGCCCCGTTCCGTTTCTCATACCGCACCACGCCTTCGGCTTTCAGGCGGGTTTTACACACCGCCAAAGCCCTCTCGGCAATGCCCTGGCTTTTGGCCTCGCGCGACAGGTCCAGGCTGGTGATCTCGCCCCGGTTGCCGGCCAGCGTGGCTAGCAGCCACTCATCGCATTTCTCAGCGCTACCCTCGGTGGTCTCCAAAATCCCCTTCAGCAAATCCTCGGCAGAAACCGTTTGTGATTCCGCCACCTCCAGCTTGCGAAAGAGATAATCGGGCAGATTGTCGGGGATGACCATGCCCAGCTTGTGGGCCCATTGGTTCACCTCGTGGCGGTCGGCCGATTGCTCCCGGAAGGCAAAACCTGCCGACTTGCCCGCCAGGTTGCACTTCACCGCGGCAAGCTGCCGCACCGACGGGTCTTCCGGATCAGCCGCCAGCAGCCAGACCATGCGGGCGGTGCCGGTTACCTGCACCGACCCCGCCACCCGCACCAGTGCCCGCTCGCCCACCCGCTTGTTCTGGTGGTGCAACAGTAGCACTGCCACCCCCGTCTCTTGGCCCAGCTTGTGCAACGGGTCGAGCACTCGCCTCACCTCCTCGCTACCTGATGAATCGACCCCCGCCATGGCTAACAGACTGCTCAACACATCCACCACCAGCAGCTTCACCTGGGGATGGCACACAAGAAAATCGCGCACTAGCTCGATGTTCGCCGGCGTGGGCATCCAGGGGATCTGCCTGCCTTCCTCGTCGGTCACGCCGCGCAGCATGTGCACCTTGCGCGGGTCACCGCCACAGGCCAGCAAATGCGGCAGAATGCCCGAGGCCTCATCATCTTCCCAAGCCAGGAACAGCGCCTCGCAAGGCCCATCCACACGGAAGGGCCCTTCCCCAGTCGACAAGCTGGCAACCAGGCCGCGGATGAGCGTGCTTTTGCCAGCCCCCGGGTCGCCCACCAGCACACTCAGCCCGGCGGGCAACAGCCCATCGCCCCGTGGACAACGCACCACCCACACCGGGACCGCTATCTCGGTATGGCTCAGGTTTTCAGTCTTTAAATACCTTCTTTTAGCTTGACCAAAGGGCGCCGCCGGCTTGGCGCGCGGCACCACCGGCTGGGCATGCGGCACCCGGCGCACTGGTGGCAACTCGCGCAACGGCGCTGGCTCACGCACTTCCATCGGCAGAGTTTCTTTAGCCAGCTCCAAGGGTTTTATGGATTGCAGCTCCGCCACCGTTTCTGGTTGGGGCAACCTCTCCACAGGCTTTGACGGGGCTTGCTTGAAGGGGTTAGCCTGGGGTGGGCCGAAGGTGACCGGCCCGGTGATGGCCCTGCGGGCCACATCGGGTGGCAGCTTGCCACCTATGCGCTTGATTTCTTCCAAGAATCTTTCTTTCATGGAAACATACCCCTTGGGGGTTGCTTCTGCACGATTCTCGCCTTCTTGCCGGACGGGTTCGCTCATCGTGGGTACGCCTCGCCTTTGCCTGTGGTTTTCTGGCATCCTTTCCGTTTTTTTCCTCAACAACACCCAGGCGGGCGCATCCTTGCTACTCCGCCTTTTTCCCGTCTGTCGAGGGTCTGTGCCCGACCCACACGGGGGGTGATTCCCTGATCTTCCCCCGGTGTATGCAAACGTTCCTAGAGTTCTTCGCAGATTTTTTTAAAAATATTTTGCCGGCCGCTTCAACTCTGCAACTGTGCAACTGCAAAGGCCCACCCCCCGGGGGGCTGAATAGTTGCACTGTTGCACAGTTGGAATTATTTTTGGCCAAAAACGAAAATCGAAGCCGGCTCAAGCGAAGGGGTGCCAGGCAAATAACATGCGAAACTGTGACCTTTCACCGCCAGGCCCAAGAGCGGAAAAACAAAAAACGAACGGCCCGTCGGGCCGCCACCGCCTGAAAGGGTCATTGGGGACTGGTTCGTTTAACGGACACATTGCTGTCGTAGGTGGAAGTGGTTGCGCCGCTGATGGCAGTGATTTCGTCCTGCTCGAAGCGGAGGAGAAGACGAAGGAAGACCTATGGAAGTGGCTGGACGAGAATCTGGTGGCAACCCGGTGACGTCCCGTGCCTGATGGCCCGTCCGCTTCAATACACCTTCTGGCTGATCTTGTCCGTGGTCACGAAATCCTGCTGCTGCTCCTCGCCGATCTCGTCTCCGTGGCCCACGGCCAGCATCGTGGAGTTCACGATCCGCCGCTCGGCGTCGTTCGGCGTGACAATGATCGCCTTGTGCATGACGCCCAGCGGGTTCGCGCGGCCCTCGGTGAACGGCAGCGAGCTATTGTTGATGAGCAGAATCCGGGAGTGGCCATCGTGCGGCTGCGGCAGTTCCGTGACGTAGCGGCCCAGGAGGTCTTCGCCCTTCTTGTACATCGGGTTGAAGTCGTGCAAGAACTGCTGCGGCGTGATCCCCAGGTCGGACGCCGCACGGGTGTAGTCGGCCAAGAACAATCGGCTGTGGACTCTCGACGGCTCGTACCCCAACATCAGCATCGACTGCTCGGGTGCGCCGTCCAGGTGCAACTTCGTCGTTTCCTGCTGGTCAAAGCGGGCCATCGACTTGTAGGTGAACCCGCCCCGGCCCCGGCTGACGCCGATCTCGCTCAAGCGCCGCTTGAGGTCCACCATCCAGGACCGTAGCGAGTGCGAATCCAGCCCCGGTGGGATGTCGAGGGCGGCGAAGCCAGGAGCGGAGAAATCGACACGCCAGACGAGATCGAACACCTTCTCGGCATGGGCCATGAGTTGCTGGTGGTCGGGAATGGTCAGGCCAGATGCCAAGTTCTCGCTCACTTCTACCCCTGCTTCCTCGGCGTGTCGAAGTCCACCGCCCTTGAGCTTGTCTCGTCAATCCGCCAGTACATGCAACGACGACGAACCCGCCTCTTTGATCCGGGCGATTGCGTCATTGTACCTCGTGGATCGACAGAGATCACCCGACGCCACCGAGGACAAGCCGGTGAAGTTGCACTGCCCGACCTGCAACCGGCCCATCGATATTGGCCACGCCAGCCGCTACGAGGTCTTTAGTTAAACGCTCTAGTTTTATTGCTGCCGTGAGATACCTTGCCGAAGCGACTCATCGGACCACGTATTTTCATTTGCGTGTAAACCCGCACCGACCAGACCATATCGAGCCTCGATGCGTGAAGCGAAGGCCAAAACAATACACACTACTTCAAAGGCCTCGTTCAGAATTACGCAAACATCAGGCTCATACCCCCAGCAGGCTGAGTACGCGGGTCCAGTTGGTGACGCTGATATAGCCCGCGTAGTCGGCGAAGGCGGAATCGATCTGGGCGGCCGACAGGGGGGTGTAGATGGACAGACCAGAGCTGCCACGGGTGTCGGCAGTGCGGGCAAACACGGCCGCGTCCAAGGCGGTGACCACGGACGCTGCGGCGGAGCGAAGGTTGGCCGAAACACCCGAGGAGCTGGAAAGCCCGCCCATCAACTGCCCCAGGTCACGGTAGGCCGGGAAGGAACCATCACCGTAGGTGGCCACCGAGTTTGCGACTGAGCGGAAGGCAGCGATGTCCGCCGTGGTGATGACCGAGGAAAAGGTGTTGAGGGCGGCGACCAAACCGGGCAAGCGGTCGGTCTGGATGACAGAAAGCGTGTCCTCCAAGACGCCTGTTCCCACATACTGCCGGGTCCAACTGTCGACCATCCCTTTGCCCAGGGCCAAGCCGTCCACCAGGGCCGGGTTGGTTTTTAGCGCGGCGAAGGTGGTGGTGTAGTCTTGGCCAGTTCCAGCCTCGAGTTCCTGCGAGGCGACCAGGACCGGTGTGATGTCCTTGAGCGCGTACGCCAACTCGGTCATGCCCATCAGGCATGCGTCGAAGGAGAGCAAGTCGAGCTTGATTCCGGAATTCTTGACCCCGGAGACAATCTCGGAGGTCTTGAGATTGTCGTTCGACTCATCATCGTAGTTGCTGCCGTCGAGGCCGGCTCCGTGGTTCCACAGGACCAGCCCGTAGTGGTTGGCTGGGGCGGCTGTCATGGTCCATGAGAGGAAGCTGGTGAGGTTAACCGGGTCGCCGGTGTTCTTCTCACCCAAACGCTCAAAGGTTGTCTTGATGGAATTGACATTGGTGTCGGCCGTCACGATGGCGCGACCGGTATCACCCCAGGCGGCCTGGGTGCCCCCTCCCGTGGCGTATTTCTGACTGCTCCACTGGTCGTACAGCAGGGTAATCTTCACCGAGCCGGGAAGGCCAGCCACGGCTGCCTCCAGCTCATTGACGTCGGCCGCACCGTACGAGGCCAGATCGGTGGCGGTCATGTAGATGGCGATCGTCCAATCACTCTTGGAAGATGGCGGGGGATTGACCGGCGTGGTGGATGCGGCCGGTGTGACCACCAGGCTGTAGGCCGGGTTGTACGCACCCGACTTGCCGGCGACTTTCAGGATATAAGTGCCGGCGGTGAGGCTGCCCATGGAGACTTTTTCGCCGTCGGTGGTGCCGTTGCTGGAGACAAGCACCTTGCCGGTGGTGTCGAG
>CAIWHS010000003.1 GCA_903912515.1 uncultured Planctomycetaceae bacterium | reverse complement strand
TTTTAAAATGGTAATTGTTTTATTCTAAGTTTTGGAAATCAGGAGGATTGTTCAGTGGACGCGGAATCAGTTGAGGCAAAGGTTTTCAATATCGTTAGCGAAGCTCTTGCAGTAAATAAGGAAGAGATCAAGAAGGAAAGCCGTTTCCAAGATGACCTTGGTGCTGATTCTCTTGATCTTGTTGAGCTAATCATGATGTTTGAAGAAGAATTCAACATCCAAATTCCTGAAGATCATATTGAGAAGATCAAAACAGTTGGTGAAGCCACTGACTACATAAAGACCCACCTTAAGGGCTGAACCTAGGATTTGTTCTGCCGGAAGGTATATTTATGCGGCGCGTTGTTGTGACAGGAATGGGAACCGTAAATCCATTGGCAAACGCCGTTTCAGAGTTCTGGAACGGTGTGCTAGATGGGCGCAGCGGTATCGGTGCAATTTCTCAATTCGACACTGCCGCTTTCAAGGTTCACTTCGGTGGTGAAGTTCGAAACTTAAATTTGGAATCATGGCTAGATTCCAAAAATATAAGGCGGCTTGATCAATATGCCCAATTTGCTCTTGCTGCTGCCAAAGAAGCAATTGACGACAGCGGATTCGATATTTCAAAAGTCGATCCCTTCCGCTGTGGAGTAATTGTTGGGAGTGGCGTGGGGGGCCTTCACGAATTCGAAGACCAACATCGAAAGTTCATGGAAAAAGGGCCTGAACGAATTAGTCCTTTCGTCATTCCGAAAATGATACCGAATTCCGGAAGTGGGAATGTTTCCATACAGTTTGGTTTCAAGGGACCAAACACCGCCGTATCAACAGCCTGCGCAAGTGGGGCTCATTCATTGGCTGACGCCATGAGGCTCATTCGGGACAACCAAGCTGATGTAATGCTGGCTGGGGGTTCGGAATCGGGCATCACCCCTATGGGCCTAGGGGGTTTTATCTCTGCGAAAGCTCTTTCAACTCGAAATAATGATCCAAAAACTGCTAGTCGGCCCTTTGACGCCGATCGAGATGGATTTGTCTTATCTGAGGGCGCAGGGATTTTGGTTTTGGAAGAATTTGAGCACGCTAAGAATCGCGGTGCGAAAATATACGCCGAAATGCTTGGGGCGGGTTGTACTGCTGATGCTTATCACATCACCGCCCCAGATCCTTCTGGTGCTGGTGCTTGCAGGGCTATGCTTGCGGCACTAGCAGACGCCAAAACTAATCTTAATCAGGTGGATTACATCAATGCCCATGGAACCAGTACCAACGCTGGAGATGAGGCAGAAACTAGGGCAATCAAAAATGTATTTGGCGAAAATGCACATAAGGTGCCCGTAAGCAGTACTAAAAGTATGATTGGCCATACCTTGGGCGCTTCTGGTGGAATAGAAGCAATTGTTTGCTGCCTCAGTATCAACCAAGGCAAAATCCACCCCACTATCAACCAATTCACAAAAGATCCAGCCTGCGACCTTGATTATGTCCCGAATTTTGCAAGGGACTTAAAGGTTAAACGAGTTCTATCCAATAGTTTTGGATTTGGTGGTCATAACGCTTGCTTGGTTTTTGGCTCCATCTAGTCATTCTGCTTTTTCTTTGAACGAACCACCAAAAGAAATAAGTTTTTTGGATGAGTTAGGGTATGGGGTGTCACCAAGGAATATTTTATGGCGAAAGTTATCAACTATGCATTTTTTCGTAAAAACTGCAAGACCTGCGAAAAAGCGCTTACTTTCCTTCAAAGCATTAAAATCTCCTTACCAACCAACACAGAAGACGCTCGCAAAATAAAGAAAACTCAAGAAGAAATGATCGAACTGGCTCAAAAAC
>CAIWHS010000002.1 GCA_903912515.1 uncultured Planctomycetaceae bacterium | reverse complement strand
ATCATTAGATTTATAGGGATTCCACGGGCAAGATTCAACAACCACGAATGCTGTAGGGGCTATTTTGTGAAAAAATCATTATTGCCAAGCAAAAACTGCTTGGTATGTGGTCGCCCCATGGTCTGGCGCCTCAAATGGGCCAAGGTTTGGGCCGAGGTTAAATACTGTTCGAAGCGATGCCGGTCCTCTAAAAAAACACCCCCCACCCTTGGTTAAAGGGCAGGGGGAGCTTTGGGGAAGGGCTAGGACGTTATAGGTTACCCATTGGCAGAGTTGCCAGACTCATTAAATAACAGTCGGATTGTAAAGGCCTTGAGCACGGTTGTAGGCTTCTGCACTGGTTGTAAGCCCTATTACTCCACCCGCTGGACCCACGGATGCAATCACCGATCCCCAATATGCAATTCCACCGGCATCACCGGCACGGCCAAGGTAGGTTGTGTAGTCAATTGAGGCTAAGCGTTGTGTGCTTTCAACCGAGGTTAAAAGCGACATGACAATTTGTTGTTTTGGTACCGAAGACATCATGGTCTTGGTCCAACTTGCCAGGCCTTGAGCGTCAGCATTTCTGCCTAAAATGTCTACATAGAGGGCGTTAATGTAGCCCGTGATAGGCGGGTACATTGTCAGGTATTCATTGGAAGTTAAAAACCCGGTTTGAACCGCGAAGTCAGTCGCACCTGCCAAGTAATAGTTTACCCAGCCGTTTACTTCCGCGGCAGAAGCAGTTCGCTTGAGGTAGGTCTGGAAATATCCTTGAACTTGGTTCGAACGGTGCTCGGCTGAATAGTAAAGGGCGTTAGCAACTGTAGTTCGGGAGCCACCAGCATTCAGAATGCCTACAAAGTTATTGTATCCCGAGGTGTCCGGATTTCGTCCCAAAATGCTGTTGTATAGATAGAACACATAGTCCCCGTTCCCTGCTTGCGGCGTGGGGCCAGGAGGGATTACGCCATTAAGCGTGGTCAAGGTGACATCGTTACCAATCCCATCTGCGCCCCCGATTCCCACATATGAGACACGGTAGCTGACTCCACCAAAAGTGACGCTACCGCCCTCTGGAATTCCCGCAAAAATTCCAACCACAGGCATTGGGGAAGTGTTTTGAACGATTGTGAATTTGGTTCCTTGGCCCGGGACATAATTGTTCAAAAGATTCCCCGTCAGAATGGCTCCACTCAAGGTTGGGGGAGTGACAGTACTAGCTGAGACAATTTGGTCGCTCGAAGTGGCGGATGCCAGGTCAATCGAGACGGTGGTATTAGTGGCCAACGAAATGGTGCTTCCCGTTATGGTGCCAACCGTTGGCACATTTGTCGTCGTCGTTACACCACTAACCGTCGTGGTGGTGGGAGTGAATCCTCCCGGAGCCAATGTTCTGGCCCCAAGTCCAACACCTGAAGTGATCAGCTTGACAGATCCTGTGCCTGTCATTATTCCGCCATCAAGGCGGGCGGTGGCGTTTTTGTAGGTTCCGTTGACTGCCAATATTCCAGCCGAAGAAACAAACGGTCCAAAATAATTCGCACCGGTTCCATTGATCGTGCTGATTGGGGCTGGTGTCCCAGTTCCCGTCATAACCACTTGTTCTGTTCCAGAAATTGGACCGCCAACTGTCACCGCTGATGCAAAATTAAGTCGGAATGCCTGGTTCGGCAACATGGTTACCGGCCCGAGGGTTGATGTTTTGGAGAAAATGACATCCGTTTGAGTTTGGTTGATAATTAAGGCTTTGGTAAGGGTAACGGGATTTTGGAATACGGTTTTAAGGCTGTTGTCGATGGTGATCGCGCCAACATTTTGAAGGGCGTTGGTGATATTGGTCACACCCCCAGTGCCGGAATTGAACCTGAGCGCAGTGCCAGGAAGTATGGTCGGATTGATGTCAAAATTGATGTCCACGCCTGCAGTGTAACCGGTAGGGCCTGTGATCAAATGAACTTCATTCGACAAAGTGGAGCTGCCAAGTAAAATTGGCTGTGCATAGGTGGTGAGGCTGGAATTGGTGATGGTTACACGGTTTTCGGTGTTGGTTAAGTCTAGCCCACCAGCAAAAACAAACTTGTCTAGCGACCCAGCGTTTCCTAAACGGATAGTGCCAAGATTATCAAATGCGGTTGGATTTGTGTCTGTAAATTCCACCCCGCCATTGAGGAAAAGATCGTAATCTGCCGTTATGGGGTCAGCCACAATCTTTAGTACGGCTCCTGTGTCTCCAACCAAGACAGTACCCAGGGTGCTGAGAGTGACTTGACCAAAAGGAGTGCTGGAGACGCCTAATTTGCCATCAATGGTGATATTTGTACCCGAAAGGGTTAAGGGAGTTCCGGAGGTTTTGGTTCCTAAGCTGCCACCAACTTTGATGTCATTTATGGCCTCAATGGCCCCCGCTACACCAGAGAAAGTGATGACGCCACCCCCACTTGAGGAGGCGCTGGTGAAGGTGAATGTGCCAGATGGCGAACCATCAGATCCAGCGATTAATTTTCCACCGGCAACAACAGATTGTGCCCTGATAGTCATGTCGGAAATGGTTGAAAAGTCTTCGACAAATTGGACATAGCCTTTGGTGTCTGCGTTGACAGTCAATGACTGGACTGCGTTGGAGCTACCATAAAATTGTAATTTTGGTCCGGTTGAAGGTGCAAAACCAGCAGGGTTGACAACAACACTCACATTGTTGTTGAAATCGCCCGCCAAAAAGTCATTCAAAGCCGTACCCAAAACAACAGCGCCAGTTCCGGTGCCACCTAAGGCAACAAGTGCTGGATTCTGCGTGATGGTGATGGTTCTTCCGGATCCAGATTGGGGGATGGAGGTTAAATTAAGAGTTGAATCCCAAACAATGGCACCTTCCTCTGGAAACGGAAGTACCACGTTACCGTTGTTGATTTCAACATCCAAACCAGCAGCCAAATCGGCCTGAATAACTGCTACATCAATTTTGCAACCAGAAGTGATTGCGGTCAATGTGACCGTTCCGCCATTAAAAATGCGGCTGTAAGTGGTCGGATCACCGCTATTGGTGATCAACATGTCAATCGCCGGTGCCAATCTTGTTTCAAGACCTTCAAGCGCAATTTGGCGGTCACGCTTATTACGCTTTTGGGTTTTGCAATTCGACGCAAACACATTAAGTAGAGGCTTGAAGAAATTCCTCATGGCCAAACGCCCCCTCTTCCTGATGCGGGATAAATGTCACCCAATCGAACCTGTATCAAACGGCTACCATGCCTTGTTCGCTCCTATCGACCTTCCTTGGCCGTTGAGGCTTATTGATCTAACACTTGAAATCCAAAACCTAAAAAACCTGCCGGCTTGCCGGGAATAAGCCAATCATCTTGCCCGCCTTGACTGCCATTGGCCCTATTTACCCTGCCAATAAATGCGGATATTGCCGGTTGCACGGCCTACCGCGACGATGTCCGGTTGGCCATTACCGTCTAGATCTGCCACCAAAGCGTCCTCAACCGCCACCCCTCCGCTATCCAGCAAGTGCCTTTCCCAATCAGTTCCAAGTGCATTTATCGAGCGATAGATCCGAATGCCGCATTGCTCCCCGGGCTTACTCCCTAGGTTGTCGCGAACTCCGGCCACCAGTTCATCCCGTCCATCACCATCCAAGTCTGACCAATGGATGGCGTGTCCCCATTTGAGACGATCATCCAGCACTTTCCGATTCCAGACTCCGGATGAATTTTTCGTGTAGATGACAATTTGGTTTCCGTGCCAAGGTTCAATAGTGGCTATACAAGCATTCCCATTTCCTAGCGAACCCATACGGATTTCGCTGGCCCCTCTGGAACCCATGGGGTTATCTTGATTGCCCGCATGCAGAAAAACCTTTTTAAAAACCAGATTTTTGCGGGTGCCTGGGTTTTCCGGACGTAAAATTTGCAAGCCTTCATAGCTTCCGATAAGTAGATCTTGGGCTTTCGGGTTATTGGTTTCTTGCGCCGGAATGGGGCAAAAATTGTGGGAAACATGTAGCGAATGGTCCAAAACCTCGGCAACCCAGCGGTCCGTTTCCGGCTTCGAAGGGATGCGGAAAGCCAGCACCTTCAGGCCCGCCCCATCCATCCAATTCCCTTTTTGGGAGGCACCCTTTCCCATCAGTGGCACGGCCACCAATTCTGGTATTCCATCTCCCTCCAGATCCGCAAAACGTATCCGGTGCAGGGTCGGTTCCTCTGAAATAGGGTGAACTGTCCAACTTTTTCCTGTTTTTCCTGGATTCTTTAACCATTGAAGGGTGCCACCGCTTGCTGTGTTAAACGGCTTCCAGTCGGCACCCAAGGCTAAATCAATTTGGCCATCCCCATCGATATCGTGGGTAGCGAGGCAAACATTGTCCGGCTTGGTTTGCCCCTCCAGTAAAACCTGCCGTTGCCAATCCGGGTTTCTGTACCAAAGCACCCTGGTTTTGTCGGCAACGACAAGATCGGGTCTTCCATCGCTATTGATATCTGCCGACACTACGGCATATCCAACACCCAGCCCACCTTCGATTTGCTGGGTCCTGAAACTCCAGGGTGTTTCGGTTGGTGTTTGGCCAAAAACATGGCTGGATATCCACAGTACAGGTGTAAGTAGCATTAGCATGGATGGTTCCTGATTAGGCCAAAACCTTCGAAGTAGCTAGCTGATCCTAACCGCAATGCGGTACGGCATGGAAACGAAAGGATTCTTGGTTAATTTGGTAGCCATGGGGGCTTTGGGAAATTTAATTTGTCTCCATATTTTTCCCTGCCTTGACCCGGTTTTGGTTCCCATGCGAACTTGTCCCGCTAGCCCGAGGGGACTTTTCGCATGGTGGATGGAACTGTGGTCAAGCCTGCGCCTGTTTCAGGTATCAGCCTGGTATTGCCTGCATTCAATGAGAAGGAATGCATCGCGCAGGCTGTGCGAGAGGCGGTCAACGCCTTGGATCAGTTGGCGATCCCTTTCGAGGTGATTGTCGTTAACGATGGCAGCTCAGATTCCACGGCGTCTATTATTCGCACATTGGCTATCCAAGATCCAAGAGTTCGCCTGATTGATCTCCCCATCAATCAGGGATATGGCAATGCCCTGCGGGCAGGTTTTTTGGCCAGCCAAATGCCTTTGGTTTCCTTCACAGATTCTGATTGCCAATTTTATCTGGAAGACCTGCGAATTCTTGTAGAGCGTTCCAAGCATTTTCCGGTGGTGATTGGATGGCGAAAAGACCGCCAAGATCCATGGAGACGAAAATTCCTCTCCCGCGGCTTCAACATCCTTGCCAACACCATGGTCGGTACTGGGGTACGCGATATCGATTGTGCCCTGAAGATATTTCATAGGGACGCCCTACTGCGAATTTTGCCAACAACGGGTGGGTTTCTGGTCAATACCGAGATGGTGGTCCGGGCCCGATCCCTTGGCCTAGCTGTTGAAGAGTTTCCTGTTCGCCATAGGCCTAGGGCGGGTGGATTTAGCAAAGTCCGCCTTAACGAAGTCCCCAAGGTGTTTTTGGGTCTTGCCCGCCTTTGGTTTGGCCAAATCGCCTTTGCCAATCGCTCCCACCAAAACCCCGCAACTTCCATTTTCGGTGCGTGGCTGGAGGGCCTAGCCCTTGCATGCTTAATGGTTCTGGCGTTTGCTCTGTTTTTAGGAAATGTGCGTGCGCCTCTACTGGAGCCAACCGAGGCAAGATACGCCGAAATTCCAAGGCAAATGCTTCTAAGTGGTAACTGGTTGGTTCCCACGCTTGATAACGAACCTTATTTGGATAAACCCCCACTTTTCTATTGGTTGGTTATGGGGGCCTATCAAATGGGCGGCATATCCGATCGGGTCGCACGCTGGGTGCCGGGACTGGCTGGAATTTTGACAGTTTTGGTTTCTTGGGCTTGGCTGCGTTTACGTGCCGGGCCTAGGGCCGCTTGGCTGGCTGCCTTTTTGTTGGTGACTTGCGCCCGCTTCATCCACTACGAACGCATGCTGGCTATGGACAGCGTGTTGTGTCTCTTTCTGGTTAGTGGCATAGCTACCGGAGATCTTGCCTGCCAGTCCGGCCAATTCAAAAGGGGTTGGTGGATTGCCTGTTCCATCTTGATTGGTTTGGCCCTTCTCACCAAGGGGTTCGTCGCATTACCACTGGTTCTCGGCCCGCTTTGCCTTTGGTGGGTCTTGGAGCGTTCTGCCGCCAAGCCTACACCCAAAGATTGGTTACTTGGGGCTGGCTTGGCTATGGCTCCGTTGCTGGCATGGATGATACCGCTTTCCATGCGACTCGATGGTTTTCTTGAACATTTTGTTTGGCGGCACCATGTAGTTAGGTTTCTCGAGCCTTTTGATCATGCGGCTCCCCCCTGGTACTATTTGCCTGGCCTGCTGCTAGGGATGGGACCATGGCTGGTTCTATTTCCCGGCATGGTGCATCGGATTTTTGGTGCGGGCGCTCTGAAGTCCGGCGGTGGCCAACCGGTTTTGGGTTTGGTGTTAATCGTTTTGGTATTCAACTTCGGATTTTTCAGCTTGGCCGGATGCAAAAGGCCTATCTACTCCATCGCATTCATGCCTTTTGCCGCCTTGGCTCTTGGTCTGCACCTCGATTTGACAATGCCTAATGGCTGGAAGAAGTTGTTTTGCTTCCCCGCCATGACATCCCAAACCGCCTTCGCCCTTACAGCTTTTATGTGGATCGGGATTGGGGTGGGTGCCGGCTGGAAAGGCTGGGTAGATATGTCAACAGCCTACCT
>CAIWHS010000001.1 GCA_903912515.1 uncultured Planctomycetaceae bacterium | reverse complement strand
TCCGATAGATTGATGACCTGGTTTGGAGGGGATGAGTCAACAGGTGTCGCCCAAGCCTTTCTGGCACTGGGGTCCATTTATTTTCCAGTAATGTTGGCCGGCGCATTTGCTTTTAGGCTTCCTCCGGGCCAGGCGGCCAAAGATGATTTTGCCGCCTCAAACCAATCGAACGTGTCCAACGGTTCAATGCAGGCAAACCAGGCGATGGCGACCTCCTCCTTCTGGTGCCTGTGGTTGGTTCTCTTTTGTAATGTCACGGCTGGCATTGGCATTCTTGATGTAGCCTCTCCCATGATCCAGAACATGTTTCCAGGAAAGTTGGATGCGCCTTTGGCCGCGGGGTTTGTCGGACTTTTGAGTTTGTTTAACTTGGTTGGCCGTTTGGGGTGGTCGACTGCATCGGACAAGCTGGGCCGAAAACGAGCTTATATTCTGTATCTTGGTTTGGGAATTGCCTTGTATTTTTTGGCCCCGCTATTGGCAAAGGCTGGCTGGCTGGGATGTTTCGTGATGGTAATTGCTTTCATCATGAGCCTATATGGAGGCGTATTTGCCACCATACCTGCCTATTTGTCCGATGTTTTTGGCACAGGTTTTGTTGGTTCAGTCCATGGACGCTTGCTGACGGCCTGGTCTTGCGCCGGCATTGCTGGTCCATTGATTGTCAATTTTGTCAACGCCCACCAAATGCAGGCCGGGATTTCCAAGGAACGTTCCTACGACTTGGCTTTGTGGATGATGGCGGCCCTTTTGGTCGTAGGGTTTGTTGCCAATCTGTTGGTGAAAAAAATGGTTTCTACCCAACCATTGCCTCCTTCGGCAAAGCCTTCTCTGGCAAATCAAGCCAAAATTGTATCCAATGCAACCGGTGAGCAAAGCTACAAAGCCAACCTGCTCATGGTCTTGGGCTGGTGCGCGGTGATGGTTCCGCTTACCTGGGGTGTCAGCATGACACTGTTCAAAGCTGTGAGGTTGCTGAACCTCTGGTGACCGAATATTCAGAGCCAATCCGGTGGCTCAGGGGGTTTGCAACTCCCTAAACTCAAAAGGCACATTCAGGCTGATCAGGTTTTGGCTAATCCATTCAACTGCCACTCCATTTAGGCTGTCCAAACCCCTGTTTTGGAAGGTGAATGTCACCTCGTGCCTGGTGCCCTGTGGATTGATAGTTGATGATACACCCGTACCAGATGGGGTAAGGGCCCTACCTTCCAGGGTGAATCGGAATTCGGAAGGGTTAATGGCTGAAACCGTGGGCATTAGCATGGGGCCGTTGGCACCCGGCAAAAAGCCGGGAACTGGTTGACCCAAAGGTGGGGGCAATCCTGGAAGTTGGTTGCCAACAGCAATGTCTGGAATTGTTTGGCCTAGATTTGGGGTTACCAAAAAACGCACCTGAAACAATCCTGGGCGAATTTCTAGGGCCTGTTTTACCTCTAGCTTAACGCCGTCACGCCCTTCAACCGATTTGCCTTCGGCTTCCGCCAAGTCATCAATTCGTACCAATGGTTTGTCTAGTTGCAACAAATCAATTTGGGCGGCTCCCGACAAAATAGTGGAGTTGCCGCCTCCGGTCGTACGCTCAAAGTGGGCCTCTTGCCTAGCGGGAACTGACTTGGATAGCGGCAGGATCATTTGGCCCCGCCTTTGCTGAGCTATCGGCACTTCGCCAGCCAAAGGCTTCCATGCAATCAAGGATTTGCCGGCACTATCGGTCAATTTAGGAGTGAATCCTCTCACTGCCAATATGCGGGCATCTGGCTGTGATTGAAGGGTTAACTTGAAACCTGAAGGAGTTGGGCTGATTCCCATTCGCAAAGCCAAATCGGTTATTTCCAGTTCAGCCGGCTCCTCGGGAGGCCTGGGGGAGATGTTCAGCCGGAAAGGGGCTACTTCGTAAAAACCACGCGTGGGTCTTCCCGGACGCCGCCGCCACATGCCAGGGTCTGGCTGTTCTTCGTTCACTTCTTGGTCAACGCGCTCGCGCAGGTCAAAACTAGCTTTTATCAGTCGCAAGGCTTCCCAAACAGGGGCGTTTTCAAGAGAAAGATCAATCTTTTTTCCTGCAACCCTGTCTCTCGGATCAGCGAAATCAACCCGCATACCCGAGGCTTTGCTGAATTCAGCAAGTGCCTCGTTTGCTGAAGCCTGCTTCAATTTAAGGGTGACCTTCAACGGTTCAAGCGCTTTCCGGGTTTGATCCAATTTTTCCAAAACAGCCACCAGATCAGCAGCGCGTTTTCGCACTTCAGCATCGGTTGCATTCAGGGCAGCGCGCAAAAGCGGCAGGGCCGAAAGCCCATGTGACCGCAATTGCTCGGTGGCCTTTTCCCGTGCATTGAAGTCTGTGGATCCCAATTGCTTTATCCAGTTTTCAATTTCCTTTGGATTAACAACTGGTTGCTGTGCCAAGGCATAGGCTGAAGGGGCCGGATAACAAGGGAAGAAAACATTGGCGACACAGGTGCCAATGGCAAAAGCCTTGAGTGTTCCGCTTAGAGATTGCCTGGGGGCCATTTTGGTCGTCCTGGCTGACTTCTACAGACGTTTCTCCCTGAGACTGCATCATCCGCCAAAATTCGTTGCTTTGGAAGCGATAATCAACAAACAATGATTGAAAAACAAGGATAAAGGCTAGCGGATTTTCAAACCAAAGGTCTTTTGACTTTCCAAATGGATGAGCCTTTTAGCAAGGTGCTTCAATAGTTGCAATCTGGCCTAAGTTATGGGTCGATTTGATACCGTTAGCAAGTTATTTATATCTGGTGGTCGATTTCTAGGGTTGGGCTTTGCCAGAAAAGCGCAATTATTTACCCTAGGGGGCAAGATGGGAAAACTTTTAGGGCAGAGCTCTTCTGGAGAAAATGGTGTGGCAACAATTTTGGTAACTGGTGGGTGCGGGTTTATCGGCAGCAATTATGTTCGATTGGTTTTGCAACAGGAGCCAAATACCCGCGTCATCAATTTCGATGCCCTCACTTACGCCGGAAATGCCGCCAATTTAAAAGATTGTGAAGCCAATCCCAATTACAGATTGGTGGTGGGTGATATTGGCGATCGGGCTGCGGTTGAAAAGGTCTTTGCTGAAGAATCGCCCAATGAGGTGGTTCATTTTGCTGCTGAAAGCCATGTTGATCGAAGCATTCTGGACAGTTCGCCCTTCATCCGCACCAATGTTCAGGGCACTCAGGTGATGCTGGATGTGAGCAGGGTTCATAATATTGAGCGGTATGTTCAGGTTAGCACCGATGAGGTGTATGGTAGCTTGGGAGATACTGGTTTTTTTACAGAAGAAACGCCCCTTGCTCCCAATAGTCCCTATGCCGCTAGCAAGGCCGCCTCTGACCTGTTGGTTCGGTCCTATGTCCATACCCATCGTTTTCCAGCCATTATCACCCGCTGTTCCAACAATTATGGCCCTTTCCAGTTCCCTGAAAAGTTGATCCCTTTGTTCATCAGTAATTTGCAGTCTGATCTGGCTGTTCCGGTTTATGGCGATGGTTTGCAAGTGCGCGACTGGATCCATGTTGTCGACCATTGCCAGGGAATTCATGCAGCCTTGCGCAAGGGCAAGGTTGGCATGGTGTACAACTTGGGCGGCTTGTGTGAGAAAACCAATATGGAGCTGACCAAAACCCTAATCCATCTGCTCGGCAAACCTGAAACTCTTATTCGTCATGTTGCCGACCGCCCAGGCCATGACCGTCGCTATGCCATCGATTGTTCCCTTGCGGAGAAGGAGTTGGGGTGGCGTCCCACCACTATTTTCGAGGATGGTTTGCGTGAGACGGTGGAGTGGTACCGGGAGAACCGCGCCTGGGCGGATGAGATTAAAAGTGGTGCCTACAGGCAGTACTACCGGGCGCAATACGGCCACCGCGGAATGTGAGTGGGTGGTCCCATGTGGGCCCACCAGTTTTTGATAATGTTTTTCAGAAAGATTTTGGGAAGGGAATCACAATGCCCAGCGCTTTGATCACAGGTATCACTGGCCAGGATGGAAGTTTTTTGGCGGAGTTGCTTCTGGAAAAGGGGTACACCGTCCACGGTATGGTTAGACGCTCCAGTACTGAAAATTTCGAGCGGATCCATCACCTTCGCGACAAGATCCACCTTCATCAGGCGGATTTGCTGGACCAGCTTTCTCTCATTGATGTCATCAAGAGCACCAAGCCAACGGAAATTTACAATCTGGCGGCCCAATCCTTTGTTCCCACATCGTGGAACCAGCCGGTTCTCACTGGTGAATTCACCGCGATAGGTGTGACGCGGATGCTGGAGGCGATTCGACTCCTTGATCCCAAGGGAATCAAGTTTTACCAGGCCAGTTCCAGCGAAATGTTCGGCAAGGTTCAGGCGGTTCCTCAAAAAGAGTGTACACCGCTATACCCCCGTTCTCCTTACGGTGTAGCCAAGGTCTACGGACACTGGATCACCATCAACTATCGCGAAAGCTTTGGCATGTATGCCTGCTCAGGGATTCTTTTCAATCATGAGTCGGAGCGTCGGGGCAAGGAATTCGTCACCCGTAAGGTGACTGATGGCGTGGCCCGCATCAAATTGGGCAAGCAAAAGGTTCTTAAACTGGGCAACCTGGATGCCCGTAGGGACTGGGGCTTTGCGGGTGACTATGTCGACGCGATGTGGCGTATGCTCCAGCAGACTACCCCCGACGACTATGTGGTTGCCACGGGCCAAACATGGGAGGTGCGTGAATTGGTGCGCCTAGCCTTCGAGCGCGTCGATCTCGATTACACCAAGTATGTTGAGCTCGATACTGCCTTCCTGCGCCCTGCAGAGGTGGATTTGTTGGTCGGCGATCCATCCAAGGCTGAAAAGCACTTGGGTTGGAAGCCCAAGGTTTCCTTCCAGCAATTGGTTCATCGCATGGTCGATGCCGACCTCGTGCGCGTGAAGAAGGAAGGTTGATCCCTAGGGCCTACTGTTTTTGGGTAATAAAATGCCCGAAAGCAAAAAATTGAAGGAAATTTGATGCGCGTCCTGGTCACTGGGGCCACGGGATTCGTTGGCGGTTGGATGGTGGAGCGGCTGCTGGCCCAACCGGGTTGGCAGCCCTTTGCCCTTGGCCGCTCCGGGCGATGGCCTGATGGATTGTCCCATTTGGCGGCGGTCCCGTTGGCGGTCATCGATTGGGACCGGCCCGAAACCGTTTGTCGGCAAATTCAATCATTCAATCCCGATGCCATCGTTCACTTGGCTGGCTATGCCAGCGCTGGCAAATCATTTCGTGAACCTGAAGCGGCGTGGTGGGGGAACTTCACCGTCACCCGCAATTTATTTCAAGCCATTGATGTCAGCGGACAAAAACCCCGTGTGCTCCATGTGGGAACCGGATTAGTCTACTCTCCGCCGGATGGTGATTCCCTACTAGATGAGTGGGCATCACTGGGGCCGGCAAGCCCCTATGCGGCAAGCAAGCTGGCTGGAGATTTTCTCGCCCGCCGCGAAGGGGAGCGGTTGGGCTTGGATGTGATACTGGCGCGGCCATTGAACCATATTGGGCCAAGGCAAGATCCCCAATTTGCCTTGGCTAGTTTTGCCAGGCAAATCGCCAGGATGGAGAATGGCCTTCAACCTCCCATGCTGGAAACGGGCAACCTTACCCCGGCCCGTGACCTTTCCGATGTGCGTGACATAGTTGAGGCTTATTGGTTACTTTTGCGGGACGGCAGGCCAGGAACAGTTTACAACTTGGGTTCCGGCCACGCGATTCGCATGGGTGATGCCCTGGATCACCTACTTCAGCATGCCAGGGTGAAAGTGAACCTCACCACCCGGGGCGACCTTTTAAGGCCAGGCGAGCCGGAAGTTTTTCGTGCCGATACCGAGCGCTTGCGTGCACATACCGGGTGGAAGCCTCGCTTTACTTTGGATGAAACTTTGGCAGATTTGCTGGCTTGGTGCCGAAGATCTGCCTGATTTTGCCAAAGAAGCAGCACGGTAGGCTTGAATAGCTGGTAAAAAGATTGAAACACGAATTACTTTTTTGGATTTAAAAAGATGAAAATTGCCATCTTGGGAACAGGGTATGTAGGTTTGGTGACCGGAACATGCCTGGCCGATTGCGGCAATGAAGTGACTTGCATCGACAAGGATGCTGGGAAAATCAGCGGGCTCCTGCAGGGCCGACTTCCCATTTACGAGCCCGGTCTTGAGGAGTTGGTGGAAAGAAATGGCCGCGAGGGAAGGTTGCGTTTCACCACCGATCTGGCTGAGGGTTTGCGCGGTTCTCAGATAGTGTTTATTTGTGTGGGCACTCCCCAGTCTGAAACCGGCGCCGCCGACCTCTCCACAGTCTTCGCAGTGGCCGAGGCGATTGCCAAGAACGCCGAAGATTCCAAACTGGTGGTTGTGAAAAGCACCGTTCCGGTTGGCACTAACGCCAAGGTTTTTGAGATTCTCAGCAAGGCGAAAATTCAGCACAGAGCTGCCAGCAACCCTGAATTCCTCAAGGAAGGTGCCGCAATAGATGATTGCACCAAGCCCGACCGGGTGGTGGTTGGCGTGCGAGACCAGCAGTCTACCGATTTGTTGCGTGAGCTCTATGCCCCATTCCTACGTACCGAGCGTCCTTTTCTGGTCATGTCGCCTGAGAGCGCCGAGATGACGAAATATGTTGCCAACGCCATGCTGGCGACAAAAATTAGTTTTATTAACGAGATGGCCAATCTCTGTGAAATGACCAACGCCGATATCAACGATGTCCGTCGCGGCATTGGCCACGATGCCCGAATCGGTTTCCAGTTCCTGTTTCCGGGTGCCGGTTACGGCGGCAGTTGCTTTCCCAAGGATATTAGGGCGGTCATCAGCATGGCTTCCGAAAAGGGAATGGATTCGCGCATTCTCCTGTCGGTGGATGAGGTCAATGAGGCCCAAAAGCTTCGGTTGGGCCAAAAAATAACAGGTCATTACCAGGGCATTCTGAAGGGGAAGGTCTTTGCAATTTGGGGCTTGGCCTTCAAGCCACGCACCGATGACATCCGCGAAGCTCCAGCCTTGGTGCTAATTCACAACCTGCTGGCTGCAGGAGCCAAATGTCGGGTTCATGATCCCGAGGCGATGGGAAATGTCAGGGCTCAGTTGGGTGACAGAATTGAATATCTCGACAGGCCAATGGATGCGGTGCAAGGGGCCGATGCGCTCGTCATTGTCACAGAGTGGCAAGAGTTTCGTTCGCCCGATTTTGCCAAGCTGGCTACCAACCTGACTGACAAGGTGATTTTTGATGGCCGAAATCTGTACGAGCCTAAGGCTCCTGCCGCTTTCGGTCTTACCTACCATTCAATTGGCCGCGCGACCACCCAAGGCTGATTCATGGTTTTTGCCTGAAAATTGCTGAGCCGGCCTTGGCTCGTCTGAATTTGTTTTGGATGAGAAAATGAAGCTTCCAGGCTGGATTTTGACACCCTCCGGTCCAGATGAGCTTTCGGCCGAGAGGGTGGTAATCCAGATCCGCTGGACCGGTTTGGTCCTTGGCTTTTTGTTGGCAAATACAACGCTCGCTCCGGGCCAATCCGCGCTGACCCTGAACATGCTGCTGGCGGTGGGGTTTGCCTACACGGCTTTAGATACCTGGTTTTATCGTAAAAAAAGTATTTTTCTTGGTGAATATCCGCTTTTTATTTCCATGATGGAGTCGCTGTTTATCGGTTTGCTGGCGCACTTTCATGATGGGCCCGCTAGCCCCTTCCGTTACTATTACTTGCTCTCTTTGCTTTGTTGCATCTTGCGCCACGGCCCTGAATTGGTCTGGATAACTTGTGCTCTCCATTTGGCCAGTTGGTCTTCCCTTTGCCTGGTGCATGATGCCCGCCTGGGCGGGGAGTCCAGGTTGCTGATGCCCGTAGTGCTCGTATGGTCATCGTGGGCCGGCACCGGCCTGGTTTCATGGAAGCGTCGAACACGGCTGGAACTCGAGCGGCTCAACGCCCAATTGCTTGACAGCCAGCGCGAACTGGAAAGCCGTATTGGCCTGCGAACCAATGAGCTGAAAGAGGCCCAAGCCTTGATGGTTCAGCAAGAGAAAATGGCAAATTTTGGTCTATTGGCAGCCGGTATTGCTCATGAGGTAGGCAACCCACTCACCGGTGTCACTACCCTTGTGCAAATGCTTCAGCGTCGCGGGCAAGACGACTACACCCTTGAAAAACTGAACCTGATGGCGGCGGAATTGACCCGAATGCGGGATATCCTCCGCGAATTGACAGCCTTCAGCAGGCCCGGCAGCCGCCAACGCACCTGGGAGGATCCAAGAGACCTGCTGCACGAAGCACTTGGGATTGCCAAGTACCATACCCGGTCAGGGTCACGCATTCGACTTCCCGAAGCTTTGGAGGCGACCAGCAAGGTTTATTGCGTTCGTGGCCAAATGACGCAGGTATTCCTCAATTTGATGCTAAATGCACTCGATGCGGCCGGCCCCCAAGGCCAAGTTGAACTGACTCTGCACTGTTCAGATTCCGAGGTTCGCATAGGCGTTCGAGACAATGGGCCGGGAGTCGCACCCGAATTGCTTCCCGGTTTGTTCCAGCCTTTTGTGACCTCCAAAAAAGAAGGAACAGGCCTAGGGCTTTTTCTTTCCCGCAAAGTTGTTCAGGCTCATGGTGGTACCCTTGAGCATGTGGCAGTAGCCGAATCTGTCGGCGGGGCGATATTTGAGGTGGCTATCCCGCTGGGGCGCAGGCCATTACCTGAGGGGATATAAATGAAAAATGCAAAAGGCAAAGGACCAACATGACCAAGCCACAAGTCAAGGGAATGCCAGAAGATTTGCGTGGCGCCCGGATTTTGGTCGTCGACGACGAAAAACTCATCCGTGAAAGTCTGGTTGAATGCCTTGCCACCGAGGGCTTCGAGGCGACTGGTGCAGGCAGT